>NZ_JAGCFH010000179.1 GCF_017650195.1 Ruminococcus sp.
AGGATATTTCTTCCGGCAGATGCCCCAGCCTGCTTAAAAGCCAAATTAAGAGCTACTGGGCCTATTGAATTGTCTAGCGGAAAGCGGTTCTTACTCACGGGTTTCAGCGGATCTATACCTCTGATAGCATTGATAGGTTCAAGCCGTTTGATCTTCCCCGCCGCAATAATCGTGAACAGCAGAACGAAAACGAGTATACCGAATATACAGATACAAGCGGCTTTGCTGTCGAAAATAGGAGTGTAGGAGAAACCCGACTGCACCGCAAGTACATTCGCAACGAAAGGTAACATCGTGTAAGAAAGAGCCGTTCCGATGATAAGTCCTGCACCGCATATCAAACCGTAGGGAATGACCTGACTGGACATAAGCTGTCTGCTTGTGTAGCCTAAGCCCTTGAGGACTCCCATTTCATTAATCTCCTCATCTATCGTGTTCTTTATCCTGAAACGTGCGAGAAATATGCTTACGATCAGCACAAGAAAGGCAAACACTGCAAGGAACAGCACTATCGTATTTGATACCATAGTACGGCTTTTTTTAGCAGTCTCACGGTCAAGAATCGAAATTGCCGGAATATTTTTGCCTTTGAGAAGTCCAGCGATATCGCTTTTGATCCCAGATATATTCGCGCTATTGTCAGCTTTTACCATGCATTCCGAAACAGCCGTAAAATTCTCGTCTGAACTTATATTATCATAGGCTTTGTCGGCAAGAAATATCCCAATAAAACCAGTACCGTAGTTGCCGTACTGCATCTCACTTACGACGCCGTTCACAGTGAAAGCATATTCCTCGCCGCCTATGATATATCTTATTGTCTCCCCTGTTTCATAGCCACCCAGCACTGACAGATACAAAGGAATATATGCGCCGTTTTCGTCATCTCTTTCGTTTTTTTCATCTATTGTATGCTTTGAGACAGTGCGCTCGTCGGAGAACCTATAGAAATACGTGTTCATCGTAAATTCTGAGCCTTGAAATTCCTGTAATGCGGCGGAAGCAAACATAGCTTCATGCTGTTCGAGAGTCAAAACACCACTTAAATCAAGAATATCATTGGCAATCTCTTCAGATGCAAAAGCAGAGGGAACACTCGCACTGATATCAGCAGTGTTAAGCTCATTAAAACGCTTGTCATAGGCATCGCCCGTCTGAAAAAGAAGAACAAGTGCAATGTTGAGTATCAGCGCAGTTATGAGCATTACGATACCAAATGAGATAAATTGCCCCTTGGCTTTTTTTAGGTTATGCCTTACAAGTCCGCCCATCGTTACCACCCCATATCCTTCAGGAACTTTTCGAGTTTTTCGCTTCTTTCCGTGTCCTCTGCAGAGTATTTGCCTAAATCGCAGTCACCGCATATCTCGCCGTCCTTGATATAAACCACCCTATTCCCCCTTAAAGCTGATTTCTTATCATGCGTAACCATGATGATACTCTGTCCCGTCTCATTGAGCTTTGAAAACACATCAAGCACAGCATCAGAATTATTGGAATTGAGCGCTCCTGTCGGCTCATCGGCAAATATCGCCGAGGGTTGATTTATTGCTGCACGGACAATGCCTGCTCGCTGCGCTTCACCGCCAGAAATTAGCGATGGAAGCTTTTGACGTGTCACAGCAGAAATATTTACCATATCAAACAGTTCATTGGCACGTTTTACAATATCGGCTTTATCCCTGCTTGTAAGACTGCCTGCTGTAATGACATTATCCATAAGGTTCATCTTATCAATCAGATATATCTGCTGAAAAACAAAACCGCAGTTCTTACGCCTGAATACAGCAAGCTCATCGCTGTTCAAACCCGTAATCTCAGTGCCACAGAATGTTATCGTTCCTGCGTTCGGAGTATCCATACCCGAAAGAGAGTACATAAGCGTTGACTTTCCTGCACCAGACGCGCCCATGATAACAGTAAAATCGCCCTTGAAAATATCAATATCAAAATCCGAATAAATGACTTGCTCACTTTCACCCGAACCAAACACTTTTTTCAAATGTCTTGCCGAAATAATAACCTCTTTTTCCATAAAGGCCTCCTTTAACGGATAAGCTCTTGGATAAAGCCCATCGTTCCTGCTTGTGCACCGAAAGTTTTCTCGACTATATCAATAAAGACCTCAATATCCCTTTCATTGAAGCTGCCGCTGTCAAAAATGCGCTGACATATAAAGAGTATCATTTTCACGCGCTCTTCAATATTGGTGCAATCAAATATTCCTTGTGATACGCCCTCTTTCACGACATCAGTCAGAATCGGAGTTGTCACATCAAGCAGTCGCTTGTTAATCTTATCATGCATTAAGATGTTTTCGCTTCGTTCTAGCGTGTTCGCAATTCCGCTTTCTTCCTGCTGCGGACGCATTGCCATTATAACGGCAATGATCTTCTGCGGAACAGGAATTGGCGCAGTAATCACAGCTTTTGCCCGTTCTGCTTCTTCGCTTATCATCATATCAATGACCGCTTCGAGTGTTGCTTCCTTGCTTGGGAAATGGTAATAATAAGTGCCTTTGGCAATACCTGCTTCTGTAATAATCTCGTCGATGCTTGTGTTATCGTAGCCCTTTTCAATAAACATTCGGTATGCGATCTTCAAAAGCTCTTTTTTCCGGCGTTCACCTTTTTCGCCTTTCATATAGCCCTCCTTTTTTCGACTGTTAGTCGAATTTCTATTATTATGATAGCATTTGCCTAACGAATTGTCAAGCACAAAACCGACTCGAGGTCTATTTTTGTGTATTGTAATAAATAATGCTTCTTATATGCGCCGAGTATTATCGAAATCAACAACTAAAAGACGAGTAAATAAAAATAGTGAGCTTTTTCAAACTCACTAATATTGTTTATTATTCAAACGAACTGCTTTCAATAATTTTTGATGTAAACGAGATCTTTGAAACATTCTTTATTTTTGCCTGCTATCTAGTATATAGATACATGATTTTGGCTCTTACATTTTTCTTATAATGCTTAATAATACTATGCCTTTACAGATGATTAGGATTAAAACAATCAGGCGGAAACTCCATAAATGAAGTTTCCGCCTGTATGCTATATCCAAAAAGAATAATTATCACAATATCAAAAATATAAAAAGCTATATGTTAAAACACTCATAATATTCCATAGAGAAGTCTCATGAGTAACATAAGAAGGTTCATAAGAGCATTCTCCAAACTAGGTTCGGCTATTTCCGGCTCTTCTGCAGGAACTATTTCAAAATTTATTATATAAGTTCCTTCATAGCCATTTATACCCTGAATCACAGCAGATGCTGTACCAACA
>NZ_JAGCFH010000180.1 GCF_017650195.1 Ruminococcus sp.
ACAACAACTACTACTACGACTACAACAAGCACTACTACAACGACTTCTGAAACTACGACCACCACAACGACCACTGAGCCGATAACCACCACAACAACCTCTGATGAGCTCACTGTAACAGTATGGGGTGATGTGAATTGCGACGGTGAAGTTGATATGTCGGATGCTGTACTCATTATGCAGAGCCTTGCAAACCCGAATAAATACGGCGTTGACGGTTCAGACGAAAAGCACGTTTCTGCTCAGGGACTTGCCAACGGCGACGTGGATATTAACAGTAAAGGTATCACGGCTAACGACGCTCTACGCATACAGGAATACCTACTGCATAAGTTCGCAAGTCTTGATCCTGCGGCAGAGTAATACCAATTTATCTATTTTTTAGCTGCACAGAAATGTGCAGCTTTTTTGCTTGACAACGAGCGGCAGAAATGTTATTATATATTATATTTTGAAAGGGAGAAGAAAATGGATATAGTTAATAAGGACATCGACGGTGGAAAAGCCTTCGACTGGGGAAGGACCTCCGAGAATTATGCAAAGTACAGAGATATTTATCCACAGGAGTTCTATGAGGCTCTAGTAAGCAGGGGATTGTGCGTAAAGGGACAGTCAGTTCTTGATCTTGGAACAGGTACGGGAGTTATACCGAGAAATATGTACCGCTTCGGAGCTAAGTGGACGGGAAGCGATATTTCGGAAAATCAGATAGAGCAGGCAAAGCTCCTTGCGGATAAAAGCGGAATGGATATTAATTTCTTTGCTTCTCCGGCGGAAGATATAGATCTTCCAGACAGTACCTTTGATATAGTTACAGCCTGTCAGTGCTTCTGGTACTTTGATTACAAAAAGCTTGTACCGAAGCTGTGTGAGATTTTGAAGGAAAACGGCGGACTTGTTGTAATGCAGATGGCTTGGCTGCCATTCGAGGATCAGATAGCAGGAAAAAGCGAAGAGCTGGTGCTGAAATATAATCCGAAATGGACAGGGGGCGGCTGGACGAGACAGCCTGTATACATAGATGAAGAGGTGCTTAGAGCCTTTGAGATAACCGAGCGTGTGGAGTTCGACGTGAATGTGCATTTTACCCGTGATAGCTGGAACGGCAGAATGAAAGCCTGCCGTGGCATTGAGGCTTCACTGAGTAAAGAGGATACAGAAGCGTGGGAGAAGGAGCATAAAGCTCTTCTTAACAGTATAGCTCCAGAGGAGTTCGATGTGTTGCATTACGTCGCTATGGCAATACTGAAAAAGAAGTAAAAAAGAGAGGCCTTTGCAGACCTCTTTTTTGTTATTTCAGATATTGTTTCAAATACTGTCCTGTGTAGGATTTTTTACACTGAGCTACTTCCTCGGGAGTGCCTTGCGCAACAACAGTTCCTCCGCCGTCGCCGCCCTCGGGACCGAGGTCGATGATATGATCTGCGACTTTAATCACGTTGAGATTGTGTTCAATTACAAGGACTGTATTTCCCTGATCAGTAAGCCTTTGCAGTACGTCTATGAGCTTGTGGACGTCAGCTGTGTGAAGTCCTGTGGTAGGTTCGTCGAGTATATATATAGTGCTTCCTGTAGAGCGTTTGGAAAGCTCGGTGGAGAGCTTTACACGCTGTGCTTCACCACCTGAAAGGGTAGTTGCTGGCTGACCTATCTTGATGTAGCCGAGACCGACCTCCTGTAAGGTTTTCAATTTCTTTTCAATCTTCGGGATATGCTCAAAGAACTCTACACCCTCGTCGACTGTCATTTCCAGTACGTCATATATGGACTTGCCCTTGTAGTGTATCTCTAGAGTTTCGCGGTTGTAGCGCTTACCCTTGCAGACCTCACATGGAACGTATATATCCGGAAGAAAGTGCATTTCTATCTTGATTATGCCGTCGCCCTCGCAGGCTTCGCAGCGTCCGCCCTTGACGTTGAAGGAGAATCTTCCACTGCTGTAGCCGTGTGCTTTTGCGTCGGGAGTTTTTGCAAACAGGTCGCGTATATCGGTGAATACTCCCGTATATGTGGCAGGATTTGATCTTGGAGTGCGTCCGATAGGGGATTGGTCTATGCATATAACCTTGTCGAGATATTCAAGCCCCTCCATAGAGGCAAATTCGCCACATCTTGTCTTTGCGCGGTTAAGCTTTGCGGCAAGATACTTGTAGATTATCTCGTTGACGAGGGAGGACTTTCCAGAGCCTGAGACGCCTGTAATGCACACAAGCTCACCGAGTGGTATCTGCACGTCTATGTTGCGCAGGTTGTGCTCAGAAGCTCCGCGGACAGTAAGGAATTTTCCACTTCCGCTCCGGCGCTGCTTGGGTATTTCTATCTTCTTTTTGCCGCTGAGATACTGCCCAGTTATTGAAGTCCTGCATTTTAGAAGTTTTTCCACAGTTCCCGAAAAGACCACCTCACCGCCGTGTATGCCTGCACCAGGACCTATATCGACTATATAGTCTGCAGCAAGCATGGTGTCGTCATCATGCTCCACGACTATTAGAGTGTTTCCTAGGTCACGGAGACGTTTTAGAGTGGCTATTAGCTTGTCGTTGTCACGCTGGTGAAGTCCTATACTCGGCTCGTCCAGTATATACAGTACTCCTACAAGAGAAGAGCCTATCTGGGTCGCAAGTCTGATACGCTGGCTCTCTCCGCCTGAGAGAGTACCTGCAGCTCTTGAAAGTGTAAGATAATCAAGACCGACACTGCTGAGGAAGCCTAGGCGTTCCTTTATCTCCTTGATTATGCGCTCGCCAATGTATGAATCGTGCTTGGAAAGTTCCAGTCTGCTGAAGAAGCGGAGACATTCCTTTACCGAAAGGTCGGTCACTTCGCTTATATTCTTTCCGCCAACGGTAACTGCAAGGTACTCGTCACGGAGACGTCTGCCCTTGCAGACGGGGCACTTCACCTCACTCATATACTCCTCTATCTCATTCCTTGACCATTCGCTGGAGGTCTCCTTGTAGCGGCGTTCGAGATTGTTTATAACGCCCTCGAAGGGTGAACGGTAGCTGCCGCCGCCAAGGGATGTGGGACGTTTCAGTTCAAGAGTCTCATCTCCAGTGCCGTATAGGAAGAGATCAAGTTGTTCCTTGCTGAGTTCCTTTACTGGAATATTTATGGGAACGCTGTATTTTTTTGATATTGCTTTGTAGTACATTGTGGCTACAGAAGTCTCATCTAGACTGTTCCAGCCTGATGCGTTTATAGCACCGTCTTCTATAGAGAGGTCTGAGTTCGGTATCACCAGCTCTGGATCGATATGGCGGAAAACTCCGAGACCTGTACACTTGGGGCAGGCACCGACCGGATTGTTGAAGGAGAACATTACAGGTTCAAGCTCGCCTATACTTATATTATGCTCTGGGCAGGCATAGTTTTGAGAGAAGAGTATCTCCTCGCCGTCTATAACGTCGGCTATGGCGAGACCACCGGAAAGGTCGAAAACAGTTTCAAGGCTGTCGGTGATACGTGATTCAATACCATCTTTTATTACGATACGGTCAACGATTATCTCGATGTTATGTTTCTTGTTTTTGTCAAGCTTTATTTCCTCCGCAAGCTCGTACATTATACCATCGATACGAGCTCTTACAAAGCCTGAGCGCTTCGCGCTTTCCAGTTCCTTTGTATACTGTCCCTTGCGGTTCCTTACTATGGGAGCAAGGAGCTGGAGCTTAGTGCCTGCTGGCAGAGCCATGAGCGTGTCCACCATCTGGTCTATAGTCTGCTGGGATATCTCCCTGCCGCAGACAGGACAGTGCGGTATGCCTATCCTTGCATAGAGTAATCTGAGATAATCGTATATCTCTGTTACAGTTCCCACGGTGGAACGTGGGTTCTTTGAGGTTGTCTTCTGGTCTATGGATATAGCAGGGGATAGTCCTTCTATGCTGTCAACATCGGGCTTTTCCATTTGTCCTAAGAACATTCTCGCGTAGGATGAAAGGCTTTCCACATAGCGGCGCTGACCGTCAGCGTAAATAGTGTCAAAGGCAAGAGATGACTTGCCTGAGCCGGATAGTCCGGTCATAACGATAAGACGGTCACGGGGGAGCTCAAGGTCTATATTCTTTAGATTGTTCGCCCTTGCACCCTTTATGATTATTTTATCGGTCATAAAAACTCCTTCTTGATGATGCTGAGTATAATGCGGTAGTCAGTTTGAAAAAACTGCCATCTGCACAATCAAATACATTATATCATGCTATGGCTGCAATTTCAAGACGTTGACATATCTTTATTTTTGCCTTATAATACCATTTATGAAGGAGATGAATGCAATGGATATAAGAAAGGCAGAGGAAACGGAGGCATCCCTGATAAAAGAGATGACTCACAGGACTATATCAGCTGTTTATCCACATTATTACCCTGATGGAGCAGTAAAGTTCTTCCTTGAACATCATTCTGCGGAAAAAATCATTCGTGATATAAGAGCAGGTGAGGTCTATCTCATCAAAGATGATAATGGACAGACTGTCGGTACGGTCACTGTTAACGGGAATGAGATAAAGCGTCTCTTCGTGCTGCCAGAGTTTCAGGGAAATGGTTTCGGTGGTATGTTAATAGCTTTTGCAGAGAAGCTGATAGCTGAAAACTACAGTGAAGCCGAGCTCAGCGCTTCTTTCCCTGCTAAGGCGATATATCTTAAAAAAGGCTACAGTGACGTGGAATTTCACAGCATACTCACTGAAAACGGCGATCATCTATGTTATGACTACATGAAAAAGAAGCTTCGCCCATGAATATTCTTGTTGCAGGCGGTACACGTTTTTTCGGTATACCAATGATATACAGGCTCATTGCGGACGGTCATGCTGTGACGGTCGCAACAAGGGGCAGAACTTCCGATGGATTTGGCGATAAGATAAAAAGGCTCTGCCTTGACAGGAACGATGAGGAAAGTGTTGCCGCCGCACTTGACGGCAGAGACTTTGATGTAGTTATCGACAAGCTCGCGTATTCCTCAAATGACGTTCGCAGGCTTCTTGACCATGTAAAGTGCGGGAAATATGTTCTCATGTCCTCGGCAGCTGTTTATGAACATACAGGTATATGTACTTCCGAAGACTGTTTTGATCCGGCAGATTATCCGCTCAGGTGGTGTGAAAGGGCGGACTGCGATTACGGCGAGGCAAAGCGACAGGCGGAATGCGCTTTGGTTCAGGCATATTCCAGGCAGAAATATACGGTAGTGCGCTATCCTGTTGTTGTGGGCAGGAACGACTACACAGGGCGGCTACGGTTTTATGTGGAAAAGATACTTGCAGGAGAGCCAATGTATATCGACGATCCTGATTCGCGCATAAGTCTGATAGACGAAGCCAGTGCCGGAGAGTTTATGGCATATATCGCAGAGCGTGATATCGGCGGAGCTGTAAATGGTTGCTGCTGCGGAGATATATCTCCTGCGGAAATCCTTGGATATATCGAAGAAAGGACTGGTAAAAAAGCCATGTTGACCAAGAAGGGAGAGGCTGCACCCTATAACGGCTATCCTGCTTTTGCTGTCCTTGATACTTCAAAGGCAATGACAGCTGGATTTGTTTTTTGTGACGTTAAAGAAGCAGTATACAGAACGATAGATAGCTATCTTGCAGAGCTTTAAAAATAGCGCCGATGCATAAGCAGTTCACTTAATGCAATCGGCGCTGATTTTACTTTTTATTGTCAGTCAATCTTTGTGAATCGCCTGACGTCACCTGCTTTCCCTATGAACATGGATTTTGGCCTTGCCCATACCTCGCCGTCTTTAAGCGACTTGTATATGACAAGCTCCTCCATAGTTTCGCTGTGGCGTGCAACAGCGATTAGTTCATACTCGTTTCCCTTGAAGTGGCGGTACTTTCCGCCGATAACAATCTCAGTATCCTTATCAGGGATAATCTCTGCCTCTTCAGGTTCAGTATTAACTATATCGTCGGCAACGATTATCATTGCAGTGTACGGACGCATACGCACATTGACATTGCCATTGTCAATCTGGAGCGGCTCTGCTGTGAAAACGTCAACAAGTCCACTCAGGTGTGTCTGGAAGTTGAGGTCGTACTCATAGTCTGCAAGATTTAGAGCTACATATACTGTCTGATCGCCTTGCACCTTTTTGAAAAGGAGTTGCTGATTGGTTATCATTATGCGCTCATAAGAGCCTGTCCTGAGGGCAGGATAAGAACGATATATGCGTCCCAGCTTTACTATATGTCTGTAGAGCGAGGTGTTGCCATGATCTGCAAGGTCGTTGAGGTGCAGACAAGGACGGAGATTATCGTCTGAGTTGTTCTCCTTCCTGCCTTCTATGCCGTACTCGCTTCCGTAGTATATGGATGGTATACCCGGCATGGTGTACATAAGGGTATAAACCAGCGGAAGGTGAGCGTTATTGTGAAGAGTACTTGCAAGGCGGTTCACGTCGTGGTTGTCCACGAAGTTATATAGGTCTATATTACGGTAGATACCGCCGTTTGCGCCTGACTGTCTGTTTATTGAGTAGTCAATCTCAAAGTAGTTCTTATCGTTGTGGGACGACCATAAGCCCTTGTAGCACTCGTAGTTGGTAACGCTGTCGAGCATCTCGGGGTTAGCCCACCTGTTGTAGTCGCCGTGGATTATTTCTCCTACTAGCCAGAAATCAGATTTCTTACCCTTGCAGAAGCTCCTGATTCTCTTGAAGAAATCGAAGTCGAGACAGTCTGCAGCGTCAAAGCGTATTCCGTCGATATCAAAGGATTCTATCCAGTAGTTTATTGCGTCAATTATATGATCACATACTCCGGGATTGCGGAGGTTGAGCTTTACGAGGTTGTAATGACCGTTCCAACCTTCGTACCAGAAGGGATCACCATAGGGGCTAGGACCGCCAAAATTGAGATTCTGGAACCAGCCGCAGTACTCTGAAGCCTGCTTCTTTTCCTGTACGTCTATGAACTGCGGGAATCTTCTGCCTACGTGATTGAAAACTCCGTCGAGTATTATTCGTATGCCGTTTTCATGCAGTCTGTCGCATATAAAGCGGAAAGAGTTGTTATCACCGAGGCGGCGGTCAATCTTTTTATAATCAATGGTATCATAGCCGTGCTCGACGGACTCAAAAACAGGACCGAAGTACACAGCGTCTACATTCATCTCTTTGAGATGCGGTATCCATTCAAGGACCTTGTCAAGCCTGTAAGTCACATCCTCGCTACCGTCGTTGAACTTCGGCGCACCACAGAAGCCGAGGGGATAGATGTGATAGATAATGGCATTATCGTACCAGTTCATAATAAAAAACTCCTAACATTTTATTTATTTGAGCCTTCAAGGTAGTAAGAGGCTTCCATATCGGCCACGTTCAGTGCCAGAGCGAGTGGGTACATTTCAAGTGCCCTGCCGATGGTGTTTTTGTCCTCAATTCCCGAGAAGCCCATGTGGTACCGTATTGCAAAGGCTTCCTCCCGTGTCAAACGGCTGTCTCCGTAGAAAAAGCCCGAGAGTATGTATACAGACTTTTCGCCGTGTCCGTATGGCAGAGTATCATTTATTGCGTAATATGGTACTTTCTCCCACTGACCCGAAGCTTCGTTCTTTTTGTTCCTCATCTCTACGGTATAGAAATTGATCTTGCAGACATCATGGAGAAGCGATACGATTGCTATAGTCTCCTCTGAATAGTCCATTCCGTAGAGCTCTTTAGTACGGGGGCGGGAAAGGTAATCTTTTAAGCAGTGGTATACGTTCACGCTGTGCTGAACGAGACCTCCTTCGTATGAACCGTGGTAGCGTGTGCTGCTTGGTGCAGTAAAGAAATCACTCTTTTCGAGATATTCAAGGAGCTTATCTGCTCCCTCTCTTTTGATGTTTTCTTTGTATATTGTGATAAATTCTTCTTTAGGTGACATTATTATACTCCCTTGTTATTCGATACATATACAGTATACCACAAATTGTAATTAAATTCAATAGCCGGATATTATTATTTTATGAACTTTAACTATAATTGGTATTACAACTTTGTCAAACGCAAAAAAATCTCCTCAGACTCTTGAAATCTCCTCCGAAATGTGGCATAATTAAAACATGATTCAGTTGCGCTGTATCATGTTGAGCCATTAGCCGTCAGCTGTCAGCCATCAGAATTGAACAGGTTACTTTTTTCGTTTTATAAAGCGTCGAAGCCGCTGCTAAAGGCTAATAGCTTCATAAATACGGCGTCCGCTGCCGTAAAGCGGAAGTTAAGGAGGGACTTATGTCTAACCAGCTCTGTATCGTTCTCGATTTCGGTGGTCAGTACAATCAGCTCATTGCAAGAAGAGTCCGTGAGTGTGGAGTTTACTGTGAGATCAAGAGATTTGACATGCCAATAAGCGAGATAAAGGCGATGAACCCCACCGCTATCATATTCACAGGCGGTCCTAACAGCGTATATGATCCGAGCTCGCCCCATATCTCGGAGGAGATATTCAGTATCGGTGTGCCTATCCTCGGTATCTGCTACGGCTGTCAGCTTGTGGCTTATACCCTCGGCGGAAAGGTCGAGAGCTGCGAAAAAAGCGAATACGGCAAGATAGAGATAGATCAGAGCTCCGACAGCCTCATATTCAGGGGCGTTCCCGAAAAGAGTGTTGTATGGATGAGCCATACGGACTTCGTAAGTCAGCTTCCTGAGGGCTTCAAAGTTACAGCAAAGTCCGATGACTGTCCATGCGCTGCATTTGAGGCTCCGGAGAAAAAGATATATGCCGTTCAGTTCCACCCTGAGGTAACTCACAGCGAGTTTGGCAAGGAGATACTCCATAACTTCCTCTACAACGTCTGCGGCTGCACAGGCGACTGGGTAATGGACGACTTTATAGAGAATACAGTAGCAAAGCTCCGCGAGCAGATAGGCGACAAGAAGGTAATACTCGGACTTTCCGGAGGCGTTGACTCATCTGTTGCGGCAGGACTTCTCAGCCGTGCTGTCGGAAAGCAGCTTACCTGCGTTTTCGTGGATCAGGGACTTATGCGAAAGGACGAGGGCGATTTTGTCGAGGAGACTTTCACAAAGCTTTTTGATATGAACTTTGTCCGCGTTAACTGCAAGGACAAGTTCCTTGCTGCTCTGAAGGGAGTTACTGATCCGGAGCAAAAACGCAAGATAATAGGTACGGAGTTCTACAATGTTTTCTGGGACAAGATAAGAGAGCAGGGTACGGACGGCTTCTTTGCACAGGGTACCATATATCCGGATCGTATCGAGTCCGGCAGAGGCAATCAGGCAGGTCACGGCAGTACAGCCGTTATAAAAACTCACCATAATATGGTCAAAATGCCTGAGGATATAAAATTTGCCGGAACTATAGAGCCCCTCGGCGACCTCTTCAAGGACGAGGTGAGAAAGGTCGGCGAAAAGCTTGGTATCCCTCACGATCTCGTATGGAGACAGCCTTTCCCGGGTCCCGGTCTCGGAGTTCGTATAATCGGCGAGATAACCGAGGAAAAGATAAAGATATTACAGGAAGCAGACGCGGTCTTCCGCGACGAGATACGCAAGAGTGGTATCGAGGACCAGCTCAAGCAGTTCTTCGCGGTGCTACCCGATGTGCGTACAGTAGGCGTTATGGGCGACCACCGTACTTATGACCACCTTATCGCTATACGTGCCGTGACTACAGACGACTTCATGACTGCAGACTGGGCAAGGATACCTTATGACGTGCTGGCGAAGGTGTCGAACCGCCTCTGCAACGAGGTGGAGCACGTCAACAGAGTAGTATATGATATAACCTCAAAGCCTCCGGGAACTGTGGAGTGGGAATGATAACATTTTTAGCACAAATGGCTTAAATACGCCATTTTATGTAATTTGACAATTCGATTGATACTATTTTGATACTAAACAATCACCCTGACTGATTTTAAAGAATAATTTCAGTCAGGGTTTTGTTTATCCTCAGGTTTTGGTTTACTATTTTAGTCCATATAAAGTATCATTTATGCGGTACATTTACAAATAGAAGTAAGGTAATGTGATTTTTTGAAAAAAGGTATTGACAAATGTATCGAGGTGTGATATACTTATATCACAGTAAGATATATCGAACTACGATGCATCAAGTTTTGATACATCAAACCATGATATAAGGAGTGTTTAGGATGAACGAAAGACTTAAACGAGTCTATATTCCTATGTCGGAAACCGCCTTTTACATTCTCTTCTGTCTCCGCGAGGAAATGCACGGGTACAGTATCACGCAGAAGGTAAAGGCTATGACCGAAGGGGAAGTGGTGATAACTCCGGGGACTATGTATGGAAGCTTATCAAAAATGGAAAAGGACGGTCTGATAAGATTTGTCCGCGAAGAAGAAAAGCGAAAGCTCTATGTTATTACCGAGACAGGTAAGGAGATACTCGATATAGAGATAGCGCGTATTAAGCGCTTATACAGAAATATAGGAGGTAACTGATATGAGTGACAAGGCAAGATTAACTACACATAAATTATTCCTTCTTCCCGATTACGAAAAAGAGGGAGAGTACCTTACAAAAATGCACAGTGTAGGCTGGAAGCTTGAAAAAGTCTGCGCCTTTTCTCAGCACTTTGTAAAATGCGAGCCCGAAAACGTCATTTATAAGTTGGATTATGTTGCGAATAGTACTGATTATCCTGAGTATATTAAAATGTATGCGGATTACGGCTGGGAGCACTGCGGCAGAGTTGCAGGATTTGACTATTTCCGCAGGAGCGCAGATGGAATTTCTGAAAAGGAAATGGATATATTCAGCGATCCGCAGTCAAAGCTCGCTATGATGAAAAGAGTGATAATTACAAGAATGACTCCGCTGCTCATTATATTCTTCCTGATGATAATACCGAATCTCTTTTTGTTTGTGATGAATTATCCCAGATTCGGAACGGCGGGTGTGTTAATTGCACTCGTATATTTAATCCTGTTTGTTGAATATGTTTCGATTTTTATTTACTGCATAAGAGGATTTATCAAGCTCAAGAACAAATATAAAGAATAATGATAGTGAATATTGTCGTGAAGAAGAGTAAAGAGAGGCCGTTATGGAAAATATAGTTCTGGAACCCATAGGGGTGGTGAAAAACTCAGTTAGGAACAAAAAGGACATTTCGTGGGGTGAAGATACTTCCACTATAGTGCTGAATGAGGAATACGGCATGGGTCTTAAAGGTCTGGAGGATTTTTCACATGTTATAGTGCTTTATCATCTTGACAAGGCAAATTATGACAGCCAGAAACATTTGCAGAGAAGACCTCAGAACCGTGAGGATATGCCACTTGTGGGGATATTTTCTCAGCGAGGCAAGGACAGACCGAACCATATAGGTATGACCTCGGTGGAGATAGTTTCAGTATCCGAGAGGGAACTGACGGTAAAAGGGCTTGACGCAATAGACGGTACACCCGTGATTGATATAAAGCCCTACTACCCCGTGTACGACAAAAAAGAAGCCACTGTCCCCGAATGGGTCGACAGGCTCATGGAGCATTATTTCTGAAATTCATTATTGTACCCCTTACTAATAAAAAAGGGGGCTGTAAAAAAACTCAGTCCCCCAAACGAACACGGGGCCTCGTAAAGAGGCCCCAAATTTTATAGCAAAAAAACAAACTGCACAACAATAACTTGCGTGCAGCTGTTTTTAGTGGTATAATAAATTACGACAAATGATAACCACTGAGAACTATTATAAACCAATCCAACTGAAATTACCAGTGGATTATGAAAGAATTATAGATATAAACGACTCAGTG
>NZ_JAGCFH010000181.1 GCF_017650195.1 Ruminococcus sp.
ACACATCTTAATTCAAATGGCAATACTTTCAAATTTATTTCCATTTTATGGCTAATAGTTTCCACGAATTTCATTACATCGAAGTAAATCTGCACATATTAGGTTTCTATTCCATTAACATTATATTAATATTTTGTTAATAACGCATTCGTTTTAACTGCATTTTGTTACAATTCAGTTACAATTACTACGTCAGAATTAACGCTATATGCGGTTTTTTTATGTTTTTATGCAGGTTTAGTACAGCTGTAATTTTAAAATCTGCGAAAAAGTAGATGCAATAATTATATAAAAACATGGAAAATTATAGCTTCACCTATTGCAAATACAGGCTGGAAATGCTATAATAAATAGGTATAAACAAACTTTTAGGAGAAGTATATGAACAAAACTTATTACACCGATCAAATCAATGCCATTATCACCGAGGTTAAAAAAGCTGTCATTGGCAAAGACGCTATTATTATAAAGGTATTGCTTGCCATGCTTTGTAAGGGACATATCCTCATTGAAGACATCCCCGGTGTCGGAAAAACCACTCTTGCTCTCGCCTTTTCAAAGGCTCTCTCTCTCGAGCATAACCGTATGCAGTTCACTCCTGACGTGCTCCCTTCTGATGTAACAGGCTTTTCTATATATAACAAGACAACTGGAAAGTTTGAGTTCCGTCCTGGTGTTGCATTCTGCAACCTTTTCCTTGCCGATGAGATCAATCGTACCTCAAGCAAAACCCAATCTGCTCTTCTTGAACTCATGGAGGAAAAGAGCATCACTGTAGACGGAAACACATACAAGCTACCGGAGCCTTATACTGTCATAGCAACACAGAACCCTATCGGTTCTGCCGGTACGCATAATCTTCCTGATTCGCAACTTGACCGCTTTATGATAAAGCTCAGTATGGGTTATCCAGATTTCAACGGAGAAGTGTCTATCCTTAAAGCTAAGCAGAACATCAACCCCCTTGACAGGGTAATACCGGTTGCGGACGCTGATTTTATTAACGAATTACAGGAATATATTTCCAATGTTTATGTTGACGACAGGATATATGAATATATCGTTTCCGTATCAGCAGCAACACGTAATCATCCGATGCTCAAGCTCGGCGTAAGTCCCCGTGGTACTCTCTCGCTTATGCAGCTCTCAAAGGGAATAGCTGTTGCAATGGGACGTGATTACGTTATTCCCGAGGATATATCCTATATATGCAATGATGTATTTGAGCACCGTATACTGCTCAACTCAAAGGCAAAGCTGTCCGATACCTCACCGTCAGACATCATATCAGAGATACTGAAAACCGTACCTGTTCCTGGTATAAGTGGAAAATAAGGCGGCGCTATGATTCTCACAAAGATACTTTTTATTGTATTAATAATAGTATGTGCGCTGTTTTACATTCTTTATCTCGGCAATTTTGCTCTTGTGCTTTTTATAGCTATGCTAATACTGCCGATAATAATGTACGTAACAACGTATATCGCCAAGAAGAATATAAGTGCCGATTTTGCCCTTAAGGATAAGACTGTAACCAAGAACTCTGATTTTTCAGTACAGCTCGTTGTTACAAACAGAAGTATATTTCCTATCGGAAAAGCCGAGGCTCATATTGAATATTACAATATGTTCAATGAAGAGGTCTCCTCCTTTGATCTCTATCTGCCGATACAGCCAAAGAACTCTCAGAGGATAACTTTTCAGCTCCGCTCGGAATTCTGCGGCACTCTGAGAGTCACCGCAACATACCTGAATGTTTTTGACCCACTTAGAATATTCAAGCTCAAGGCAGCTCATAATGTCTCTACAGAGGTGCTTGTACTTCCAGAATGCCACGAGATAACCGGTATAGTACATTATACCGACCGCATAAACGAAGAAAGCGATATATTCTCAGAGCACCGTCCAGGTGATGATCCGTCAGAGGTATTTGACCTGAGAGAATACTCCCCCGGTGATAAACTCAATCGTATACACTGGAAGCTGAGTTCAAAAAAGGACGAATTTATTGTAAAGGACTACAGCCTGCCCATAGATGTGCCTTGCACTCTGTTTCTTGATCTTAAGTCCTATAATAGTAAGTATATTTCTTTGCCTGTGCTCGATTCACTCATTGACTCTTTTATGTCCGTTTCACAGTTTCTTATCGAAAACGAAAGAGGACATTCTGTAATATTCTTTGATACTTCCAAGAATATGTTCACCGAGCATCATATCGCAACCAGTCTCGACCTCGGAATAGTTGTCAAATCACTGCTATCTTCATTCAGCAGCGATTTATCTTGCCAGTCTCCTGACAATTATTTCCTTGATCATCCGAACCTTTCATTTGCTTCCTTCACATATATTGGCTCGGCTCTGAATCAGGATGCTTTGCATTATATCGACGAGGAAATAGACTCCGAGCAGAAAAACGCGATCATTGTTATTGAATCAGCAGACAATCTGCTTGATATCAGCATTGATTTATCAACATTCAGCATAATTCCTGTCGCAGTCGGCAGGATATCTGCTTCAATAAAGGATATAGATATATAATGAAAAGAAAGCAAACACAAAACTCAAACGGTATTTCTATAAGCGACAGCATTATCATGTCTGTCAAACACAAGAATTCCAATCCTCGGAAGCCATTTTCAGTCATTATCACTCTTATTGGATTTATATCCTTCATTATGGCTTTCCTCAGTATGTATGCTCTTCCATTCAACAAGGGCAATGTATTATTTGCGAGCTTGTGTATTCTTGCATTTTATATTACTATTTCGGTTATAGGCGGTAAAACGCTGTGGCTCTATCTTGCTTCGTTTTTGTTTTTCATCTTTGCCGTCTACAAAAAATCGAAACTTCTTAAAAGCGGCTATAAATTTGTATACAATTTTATATATAAGGTCACCTTCGAGAAAGATATAGATTATTTTAAGGAGCTTAAGCCTTCTCTTATGATACCATCCATAACGGCTATAGTAATATTCGTTATATGGTTCGTTGCGATGGTGATGTGCTTTTTTACTATATGCAGACCAAACCCTGTACTTCCTCTCCTTGTTACCTTCCCCCTTCTTGAAATAGGTCTGTACAACGGTGTAACCATATCACCTTTCTGGGGTATGCTATGTATAGCATATTGGCTCGCTCTGCTTTCTATGTCATCTATTGATGTTGGCGAATACTCAGGCGGACAAAGCGGTTTCGTGCGAAAGAACAACCTTTTCTTCCCCAAAAGGCACATGAAGCTCAAGGTAACGGAAAGATGTGGTATGCTCGTTATATGCTCCGTTGTCGCTACTTCTTTTATATCAATGTGTTTCCTCAAAGTCACACATTATAAAAGAAGTGACAAAATCAATCAGAAGCGTCATGACATTTCAAATGCAGTTGAGGATTTCTCATTTGAAAACTTAGCGGACAGCCTTTCACGTCTGATGATTTCATTTGGCTTTGATTTTGATTACGAAAACGACAGACTCGGCGATAAAAGCCACATCAGATACAAAGGCGAAACAGATCTAAAAATAACAGTTGCTAAACCTGTAACAGGTGCTGTATACCTAAAAGAATGCACACGTGCTGTTTACGGCATCGACCATTGGGAACCCCTCCCTGAAGAAAATTACCGTTGCGATCTATTTGATGAATTTAAGGAATATAACATCTATCCGCAGGATTACACAGCTCTTGCCTATCAGATGATGAATTATACCAACAATACAAATTCGATTATTATAAAACCTGAATCGCGTAAGTCCAACAAAAATTATTCTCCGTATAACACAGTACCAACTGATAATCTCGGATATTTGTACGACAGCGTCGTTTCCTCCCCGCAGAATAAAAACGGTGAAACTACATACAAGCTTATCTCTAACAGTATCATATCCTCGATACATGATTCATTGTCTGAAAACGAAATAATCACAATGTTTCAGTGTAATATCAGCAATATCACTGATAAAGAATGGCAGGATAAAATAAAATCATACTGTAATGAACACGATTTAATAACCTACGATCATTTCGTTAACATAAACTGCAGGGATATGCTCAATTCAAGTCTTGTGTCTGATAATTATAAAGGTATTCTTGCATTGCTTATGCAGGACGAATACAAAAAGTTCGTATACGAAAACTATCTCAGCGTTCCAAATACTCCGGAAATGGAAGAGATACGCAAAGAATTCGCCGATGTTATAAACAATCAGGATACAAGAACAACAAAAAATACACTGGAGACCCTTGATAAAATTAGGGACCGTATATTTAATGAATGCACTTATACACTCTATCCTGGAAAGACTCCTTCCACACGAGATTTCGTAAACTATTTCCTACTTGAGAACCATAAGGGATTCTGCACCCACTATGCATCCTCAGGCGTTCTTTTAGCAAGAATGGCTGGTATCCCTGCCAGATATGCAAAGGGATATGTGATCGTTGGAAGCGATTTTGATACAGGAAAAGTAAACGAAGACGGCTCAGTCACAGTTAACGTCAAGGATAACCGCAGTCACGCATGGGCGGAGATATACCTTGACGGCGTGGGCTGGATACCATACGAGTTTACAGACGGTTTTTCGGAAGACAGTATCGTTCCAGGTTCAGCTAAGAAAACTGAGCCTCCGACGACTACCACAACTACAGGATCAACGACATCTTCTGTGTCCAAGGATCACAACACTACAAGCGTTTCATCAACCTCATCCAGCTCTGGAAACACCTCTCTGGTAACTGTTACGACAACAAAAGCCGGAGGTGTAGGCGGTATCCTCGGTCCGAGCGACCAAAGATTCAGGTCGCGTATTCCTTGGATCATCAAGTTCTGCTTAAAGCTTTACCTGCTCGTCGCAATACTTGTAGGAATACTGCTTATCCGTCGTCGTATTATCACTCAATTCAGAAACAAACGCTTCACCACTGGAAACGTTTCAAGCAGGATAATAAAAATGTACGGATATGCCGAAAGAATGCTGGAAGTACTCGGTATGCAGAGCCAGAATGGAAATTATATGAGCTTTGCAGAAGAGGTTGAAAAAGGCTACGCCGGAGTATATTTCAAAGACCACGAATTTGAGGACTTTACTCAGATAGCACTGAAAACAAGATACGGCAATACCGTTCCAACAGAGGAAGAAGCAGATATATGCTATAAAACAGTTAAGAGGCTCTCAAATAACCTTTACAATAGGACCTCGCTTATCGAGAAAATCATAATAAAATACATTTACGTATTATGATCGGAGTGATATTATGAAGATAGACAATACTGGATATATAATAAAGGGTATCCTTCTTGCAGTCTGCGGAGTGCTCTTTGCATTCTTCCCAGGAGTGCTTTCATGGATATTCTATATAATAGGCGGTATCATCATCGTCAGCAGTCTACTCACAGGATTTTCAAGTCTTGGCGGCGACGGAGGTTCTCTTATGCCGGCTGGTATAGTTGGTGTGCTGATTGGACTTTTTGTACTATATATCCCTAAGTTTATTTCAAAAAGTATGTCAGTTATCGCAGGCTTAATTCTTACTGTAATATCAATTACACAGATCGTAAAAGCTCTTAGCAAGGAGCTTACAAAGGGGCTTAAGATATTCCAGCTTATCTTCGGTATCTTCCTTCTTATAGCATCTGTATTTCTTATATTCAACCCTTTCCACGGAGGAAAGGTTGTTAGATTCCTCGTCGGGCTCCTTATGCTTGCCTTTGCAGCCTTTAACTTCTATGTTGCTTACGTTATAAGCGAACGCAACGGAGAGGTCATAACCTCAAATGACGTCATAGACGCCAATGGTTTTGAAGTCCACGACAACAACGATCAGAAGCGAATACAGTAAAACATAGCTGCCGGTCTATTCGGCAGCTTCTTTATTGCTCAGACAATCGAACAAGTGTTTGACAAAAATGTTTTTTTATGCTATAATTTATGGTAAACCTTATGTAAAGGAGGCGTGAAAGTGTCTGATGTAAATAATATAATAGATAATATCATTTCGGATAAAAAGCTTCTGAAAAGCTCGGCTTTCAGGGACAAGGTATACAGTGATGAACCCATCATCAGAACGGCTGCTCAACTAATAAAACCTAAAACGCCTCCAGAGATCAAGGAAATGAAGGACATCGCCTTCTCTCAGGCTGCATACTGGAAAACCTCCGCATGGCTCTTCTATACGCAAGGGAAGTTCATGGAGAGCTATACCGACAGCTACAGCTATAACGAAGATTTTATAAAATATTATCCATGCTACCGCGAACTCACCGTAGATCAGCTCAGGGGATATTTTACATGGCGAACGCAAGTTCGCATCGGAAATACCACAAAAGCTCCCCTGCCATTCGTATTTATATATATATACGAACTCATAAACTGCATCGGCGCAGAAACACCAGAGGAATGCTTTACTCTACTCAGAGATTTCTGCCGCGGCTACAAAGACATTGACGATACAATAAGCAGATATGTCGATAACTGGCTCATTGACTTTATCGTATACAACGAACTTGACACCAGTCTTGCAAAGGATATCCCTGAAGTAATATATGAGGATTACATGCTTATTCTTCTGCACTGGAAGAGACATAACGAAAACGAGATATTTTCTGCTGTATCCTATCTTTCAACTTACCAGCCAGAAAAATCGTTATTCTTCATATCCTGTCAAGAGGACTTCAAAAATGTAACTGTCCGCTGCATCGTAAAACTTTCGGAATTTTTTGCCGAAAAGCGAAAATCCTCTCTTTTCAGCAGGCTATTCGGAAATATCTCCGAATGCAGTCA
>NZ_JAGCFH010000182.1 GCF_017650195.1 Ruminococcus sp.
CGCCTAATAACTATGGCAACAAGATCTGGACCGATATTTGATGTGACCACAGCTCCTATGCAGCCTGTCATCTCAGCTTTTCTGCCGGTCTTTTTTGCAAGCTCCTTTTCAACTTCCTTTGCCACGGTATCGTCTCTGCCGTGTAGGAGTATGTAAGGAGTTTGCGGAGTCATATTTTTTTCGATTATCTCTACAAGCTTTGGAACGATATTTTTCTCGCCTCTTATCTTGTCCACCGTCTCTGTGGTGCCGTCGGCAAAGAGTATGACAGGCTTCAGTCCGAGGAGCTCACCGGCAAAAGCCTTTGCGGCGGATATACGTCCGGACTTCTTGGCATATTTAAGGTTGAATGGAACGGCATAGACTGCGCTGACACTGAACCAGTCCTCAAGGTAGGCGATTATTTCCTCTACATCGGCTCCGCGGCGTATCTTTTTAGCGGCTTCCATGACGGGATAGCCGTAGAAAAGGGTATAGCACTTGGAATCAAGGTTGAAAATGCGGAGCTTGTCTTTGGCTTCTGGATTGTTCTCGAAGAAATCGTTCTTTGCCATTATGGAATTGTTGAAGGTACCAGATCCCAGAGAGTTTAAGGAAACACTGATGATATCGGTGTAGCCTTGATCGAAGAGTTCCTTGTAGGCTTCCTCGAAGGCAATTGGAGATATCTGTGAATGCTTCGGAATCTCGTCAGCCTCATCGAGTAGTTTGTAGAATTCCTGGGTCGATATGTCAAACATTTCCTTGAAGTTCTTTCCACCCACTGTAAGAGTAAACGGAAGGACCTTTATGCCCAGCTCATCAACAATCTCTCTTGGCAGGTCACAGCATGAATCGGTAAGTAATACGATCTTAGACATATTAATATCTCCTTTACCATGTATATTGAGTAAGTTTTCCCTCACGGGAAAGATCGGGGTAATCCCACTGCCTGAGCACCTCATAGATCGCTATTGCGACGGAGTTTGAGAGGTTCAGGCTGCGCAGTTCATTGCGCATAGGTATACGCAGACAGCTTTCCGGATTATCATGGAGAAGCGATTCGGGAAGTCCCTTGTCTTCACGTCCGAAGACGAGAAAGGAATTATCTGGAAATTCCGCGTCGCTGTGGACATGCTTTCCTTTTGTGGTATAGTAAAAGAAGTGTCCTTCCTTATTTTTTATGAAAAAATCGCTGAGGCTGTCATAGTATGTTATGTCGAGTTTGTCCCAGTAGTCCAGACCGGCGCGTTTTAGCTGCCTGTCGCTGACCTCGAAGCCGAGGGGCCGGACAAGGTGCAGTCTTGCGCCCGTAACAGCGCATGTACGGGAGATGTTCCCGGTATTCTGCGGTATTTGCGGTTCTACAAGGACGATATTCAGGTTATGCATATTTCACCTTTTCAGAAACGGAATAATTTATCCCGGGAGTAAGATAATAATATCGTCCGCACTGCGGACAATAACTATTACGGAGTATAAGATATGAACTATAGATCCCTTGCAAAGGGAGTGGCTGCGGGAGCTGTGGTGGGCTTAGTCTGCTATGCGCTTTCCAATGCCCGTCCTATGAAGAAAATGAGCATAAAGCGCAATGCCGGAAAGACACTTAAAGCTGCAGGCAGCCTTCTTGACGATATCAAGTCGGTAATTATGTAGCTTCTCCCGAATTGCGTCTGAAACCGAGATAGCTCTCGAGTATGAGGACTGCCGCCACAGCATCAACTACCGCCTTTCGTTTTTTGCCACGGGTATTTGTGACATTCAGCGCATTATGGGCTGAAACTGTGGTGCAACGCTCGTCCCAGAGCTTAACGGGACAGTTTGTGAGCTTTTCCAACTCTTCGGCGAAGAGCCTGCATTTTTCGGCTCTTTCACCGACTGTTCCGTTCATATTCATAGGATAGCCGACAACTATCTGTTCCGCACGCTGTTCTTTTGCGAGAGCAGCAGTTTTTTCTATACATTTAACGAAGTCCTTTTCGACGATGACGGTGACGGGAGAAGCTATCATTTCGCTTTTTCCGCAGATTGCGATACCCGTTCTTGCGTCGCCGAAGTCAACTGACATTATTATCATTGTTACCTCCGATTAACCAAAATTCAGCTTTGCTAAATTTTGATTTGAGTCGTTATCCTATCGTTGAGGCGCACAGGGCGCACCCATTATTATAGTGGCGAAGCCGATTTTGCTCTCTAATAAATACTCATGTAAAACATAATTTTGCGGAGCAAAATTATGTTTTACCAAGGCTTTACTTTGCCGATAATATCCTTGACAGAATCAATGCCCTTGCTATCCAGCCATTCGTTCATTTCCTCAACTATCCTTACAGGAGTATAAGGGTCTGTGAATATGGCAGCTCCCACCTGTACTGCGGAAGCTCCTGCCATCATGAGCTCTATGGCGTCACGTCCCGAAGACACGCCACCCATTCCGATAACGGGGATATTTACTGCATTTGCCACTTGCCATACCATGCGCACAGCTATGGGAAATACAGCAGGACCGCTCATGCCGCCTACATTGTTTCGGAGTATTGGTCTGCCTGTGTTTATGTCTATCCTCATGCCGAGGAGAGTATTTATGAGTGAAACTGCGTCTGCGCCAGCGGCTTCAACAGCCTTTGCAATATCCGCAATACTCGTTACATTGGGAGAGAGCTTAACCACAAGAGGCTTTTTTGTGACCGAGCGGACTCTTTTCGTGACTTCAGCCGCCATTTCGCAGCTCGTACCGAAAGCCGCTCCGCCCTGTTTTACGTTGGGGCAGGAGATATTCAGTTCTATGATATGGACGTCTGTGGATTCAAGCTTTGCTGCTACTTCAGCGCATTCGTCGGGAGTTGAGCCTGCTATGTTCGCAAGTACCACAAGATCCTTTGTGAGGAGATAGGGGAGTTCGGTCTCTATGAAATGGTCGATGCCAGGATTCTGGAGACCTACGGAATTGAGCATACCAGAGGGGGTTTCGGCTATTCTCGGCGCGAGATTGCCTGTGCGGAGATGAAGGGTAGTGCCCTTTGTAGCGATACCGCCAAGCTTGTCAAGCGGGAAGAGCTCCTCGTACTCTCTGCCGTAGCCAAAAACGCCGGATGCAGGGATTATAGGGTTCTTGAAGTCAACACCGCAAACTTTTACGGAAAGATCAGCCATTACCAAAGCACCTCCTCAGAATTGAATACAGGACCGTCCTTGCAGACGTGAGCAAAGTATTCCTCGTCGTTACGGATCGTACGGCAGGCACAGCCTAGGCAGGCACCGATACCGCAAGCCATACGCTCTTCAAGAGATATCTCGCAGAATATATCGTTTCTCCTGCATATATCGGCAACACTCTTGAGCATTGGTATAGGACCGCAGGCATATACCGCGTCGACCCTACCTTTTTCGGCAAGTTCCACTAGAGGCTGGGTCACAAAACCGTGTATACCAGCTGAGCCGTCATCGGTGCAGAGAATAGTTTCGGCGCCAGTGTTGCGGAAGTCATCCTGTAATATCACTGCGGAAGCGTTTCTGAAGCCGCTTATGGCTACAGCTCTGCTGCCGTAGAACTTTGCAAGGGGGAGCATAGGCGGAGTACCAATACCACCGCCTATAAGTATTACCTTATTATAGTCGGAATCTGTAGTGAAGCTGTGACCGAGGGGAGCTAGCATATCAATAAGCTCGCCCTTGTTAAGCTTAGCTATTTCGGAGGTGCCCTCGCCGCGTATCTCAAATACTATTCGTAGAGTGCCTTTTTCTTTGTCGATACCGCAGATAGATATGGGTCTGCGGAGAGTGAAGCCCTTTGCTCTTATATGTACGAACTGTCCCGGACAGGCAGCTGCTGCGATACCGGGGCAGAAAATAGTGAAACTGTATATTTCACGGGCGATAGCAGTTTTTTCTGTGATCTGGTATTGACCCTGAATATATTTCATATTTACCTCCCTTGATTTAAGCCGTTAACCATTAGCTTGTAGGTTGCGATGCCTTCATCGCCAAGTCAGTTTTATCATTATATAGGCTGATGTGGGTGATTCCCTATAGTATAGGGAGATGTTAGTAAAGCTGACAGAGGGGACGGGTGCCTGTTAGGTTTCAGCCCCTAAATACTATATTTTTTGGACGACGAAAGCGCCGTCCACTACAGATATACTAATCACTAAGCATTTATACTATTATAACATATGCGGTTAAAAATTGCAACAGGCAAGGTTTTGTCACTTTTAATATAGTATATATTGATTGGCTGGACCAATACGAAAAAAAGAGAAAAAAGCTAAAATACAATGAAATATGATGATAAATTCAAAAAAATATTCAAAAAATCCTGAAATCATTCAAAAACAAGATTTGCGGTTCAAGTGAACTTGTGCTATAATCATATCATCATCAGAGAGGAGTTAAAGACTATGAATAGACTGATACCTGGTACGACAATGAAATTCACTGAACAAGCAAGAGAATCTGCATTTTCGCTTATTTCTCCAGTGCTTGAAGCAACTGGCGGACTTACGCTCTCACAGCTCTCAAAGCTTACAGGTCTTGAGGGCACAACAATCCAGAATTGGATCAAGAGGGGGTGGGTCGCAGCCACAAAGGGAAAGAAGTATTCTGAAAAGCAGATACTCCGAATACTCCTTATCAATATGCTCCGCAAGGCTATGAAGCTGGAGGATATTGCAAATCTGATGCATTACATCAACGGTGATGTTGAGGACACTGCGGACGATATCATTGATGATATACTGCTCTATGATATACTCTGCCGGATAATCTTTACAGCTGAGGACGAGGGGGCGTTCGACAGCGAGCACATCAGGAGCCTTGTAGCTAACGAGATCGCTGAGAACAACAAGGATATCTTAGATGCCGACAAGCTCAGAAAAGCGATGTACGTTATGGTTATGGGCTACAGAAGTGGTTATCTCAGAACAGAAATGGAAAAAGGGCTTGAAGTGATACTCGACGAAATGTGATGTTATTTTGGGGTAAACAATACGTGGTATAGAATTATGGGAGGTTTTGAAAATGAATGTTGTAACTGCATTACTAATGAGCAAGAAAAAAATAATCAAGCTTTTTGAAGTATCAAAGGCGTTTTCGGCTGACAGTGCCAAGACTCTTCATGAAATGGGCATTTATAATCCCGAAGCCACCTTTGAACTGCTGTACGACAACGTGATATCAGCTACGGGAAACGGAAAATATTATCTTAACAAAAATTAAAGCATAAGAAGTATTAAAAGAGGCGAACAGATATGGGCTTTTTCGTACCACATGTATTCCTTATAAGGAAAAAAAGAGTTATAAGATCACTGATGAAAGCAAATGCTTATTCAGCCGACACTGCAAAGAGACTTGATGAGCTTGACTTGCTACATCCTTATGCGTTTCCTTTTCTGACAGTACATATGATAAGGCGAAACGTAATATCTGTCACGAACGACGGAAAATACTATCTTTGCAAATAAAAGGAGAATAATTATGAGTGTAAATGTAAGAGAGCTTAGTAATGCTCCGAAGAAGATGAGCTTCAAGGGTTTAAAATGGCTCATAGCGGCACTTGTTGCATTATTTATTGCTGCAAATGCCTTTACAATAGTTCCTGCAGGTCATACGGGAGTGGTACTCACACTCGGTGAGGTATCAAGTAATCCTCTGTCTGAGGGTTTTCATGTTAAGGCTCCCTTTATTCAGACGGTAGAAAAGATGTCAAACAAGATACAGGTGTATCAGACAGACGCTTCTGCGGTATCTCGGGATCTCCAGACTGTAAAGAGCACCATAGCTGTAAACTATAGGCTTGTTTCGGATATGACTCCTAAGATGTACAAAGATACGGGCATGGATTATGAAACAATACTTATGATGCCTGTGGTACAGGAGTGTATGAAGTCTGCAACAGCTAAGTATAATGCAGAACAGCTCATAACAGAGCGTGAGTCTGTAAGCAATGAAGTAAAGGCTTCACTTGACGAAAAGCTCAATGGCTACGGCATCTACATAGAGAAATTTAATATAGTGAATTTTGATTTCTCAAAGGAGTTCAACGAAGCTATCGAGGCAAAGCAGGTAGCCGAGCAGAATCTGCTCAAGACCAAGACAGAGCAGGAACAGGCTAAGGTAGTCGCAAAGACAGAGGCTGAGAAAAAGGTCATTGCAGCAAATGCCGAGGCAGAGGCTATACTCGCTCAGGCAAATGCTCAGGCTGAGGCGAACAAGCTCCTTGAAGAGTCTCTTTCAAGCAAGGTCATCGCTTACGAGCAGATTCAGAAATGGAACGGCGTAATGCCTAAAGTTACAGGCAGCGACGGTGGACTGCTTATAGATGTTGATATAGATGATACAGCGCCGAATACGGCTACTTCAAACTGAAATGAATAATTCCGGGGATAGGTTGGCTGCTCTCGGAGCGGCATAAAATATCTCTATCTCCGTCGGGGGGCGGAGATAGAGAGTACTCATCTGACCAAGGTAGGGATCCGAAGCTGCTTTATGGGAAAGCTTCGCATTAAAAAAGTGCAGCAGTCTGGGGAGACGGGCTGCACAGGGGTAGACAGTTGATATAAGACGCAGGTAAAGCGACATAATATGCCATGATATAGGGGTGATCGGGGGTAAACGATCACTCCTGCCGCAAGGCAAAGCACAAAATGCGGTGGTTTTCTTGAAAAAGCAGAGACATTTTGATTTGGGTCTCTGAGGGATGTATTGGGCATCTCTTCACAACTTAACAGGGGGATTAAGGAGAGCTTATGTAGGGGTACATAAGCTCTTCTGCATTTCTGTAGAAAATACACTCCTTTTCATATTCTGTGAGAGGGAGCCTTTCTATCATTGCTATCTCGTTTGCAGGCTCGTCCCAAGGACAATCGCTGCCGAAGAGGACCCTGTCAGCTCCATGCATACGGATCACGCGCATAAGCTGTTCATCGCTGATATAGCGCGATATTACACTGATGTCGAACCACATGTTGTCATATTTTCCTGCGGTATATTTTTCCGTGTCGTCCCATAATTTTAAGCCGCCAAGGTGTGCGGCTATTATTTTTAGCTCTGGGAATGTGTCTGCCACAGCTGCAAAGCTCTGGGGGGTGGCTCTTATTATATCTTCTGAATAAGGATCCCATCCGCCGTGAAAGATCACAAAGAGCCCGAGCTCCTGTATTTTTTCGTATATCGGGAACATTCTCTTCTCGTCGGGACAGAATTTCTGATATTCCGAGTGGAATTTCACTCCGCACAGCCCTATGGATTTTATCCTTTCCACCTCTGATATGACGTCTTCGGCGTCAGGGTGTACCGTACCACAGCAGAAAAGACCGCCTCCCATGACAGAGGCAGCCCAGTTGTTTATAGTAGCCTGTTGTGAGGGCTTTGTAGCCACAGGAAGCAATAAGGCACGGTCTATGCCGTTTTGTTCAAGCTTTCTGCGAAGTCCTGTAATAGTTCCGTCCGTTGCAGGAGATATGCCACTTGTCTCGGCAAGTCCTGAGAGCGCGCGGCTTGCGAGCTCGTCAGTAAAAGCGTGAACATGAAAATCAAAGTACTTCATTTATTACTCCATTACGTGCTCCATAGCGTGATAGAATATAGTCTTTACATGATCATCGCAGAGGGAGTAGAATATAGTCTTTCCGTCCCGGCGTGAGCTGACGAGGCGAGCCTGTTTCAGCACTCTCAACTGGTGGGATATGGCGGACTGCGTCATACCGAGGAGCCTAGCGATGTCACAGACGCACATCTCGCTCTGACAGAGTACGAATATTATTCTTATTCTGGTGGCGTCACCGAAGACCTTAAGAAGCTCCGCAGCTTCATAGAGCTTGGCTTCGTCGGGCATGACCTTTGATACCTTATCAACTATATCCTTATGCACTCCGTGAGTGCCGCATATATGCTCTTCCATGTAGTGCCTCCTTATATCCTTGTTATTATGATAACTGCCGCCAGAGCCGTGACGATACCGAGTACAGAACCGATAGTGCAGGTGGCGCATGAGAATTTATCGAAAACGAATTTTTTATTTCTTGCAAGAAATACAGTATAGCTTTTATCACTTCTGTAGAGCCTGTTCTGCATGAAGCCCTCTTCTGGGAAAACATTGGGGTATTCCACACCGTCAACGGTATAATAAGCGACCTTAAAGCGGCTATTGGGACTTTTATCTATGCGTGAAAACACTGCCTTGTGCTTTTGGGCAAAGAGCATACGAACAAAAAAGACCATCAGAAGAAGCAGGGAAAGGATGTAGATAATTCCGAGGAGGGCTGCTGCCGCAGCCAGTAGATATATGGGCTTAACGCCTATAACAAGGCAAAGCACAGCAATAACGGCTAAAACGAGTATGAATTCCACGACTATCCCCCCCCTGACCGTAGACAAATTATTCTTTTTACTATTATAACACACAAATGTAAATAATTCAAGCGAGCGTAGAGAAAGTTCTGCTTGACTAATTATAAGGATAGTGGAATAATAAATGCAATAGAGCAGAAAATTAAGATATGGAATTCGATACTTACTGTACGTTATATGTGGATACAAACATTGAAATAGACGAGTTTTATGAAAAATATACAGTTATCTCGGCGGCGTCAGGGAGGCTGGTCATACCGTTATTTCATAATGGTGTGAACTGAGTGTCATGCGTGGTGATTATGATCGTAAAAAGTATAAGTCAGACAGAATGGATTTTGTTTACTGGAGATAATGTTAAGTCCAAGCTGGAAACTTAATACAGCTGTTTCTTAAAATAAAAAAGCGGACTTGTTCAGTATGTTTTTTCCATATTCGAGTATATTATTTTTCTGATCTCATCACTGTGAGCTTTGAACATATCGAGTTGCCTCAGCAGTTCCTCGGCACGTGAGAGGCATTCTGAAGAGCTCTTTCCACGGAAGTATTTCACCTCTCTCTGAGAGTCGGCAAGATATCGCATAGCAAGTTCACCCGTGAGCCATAATATGCCGTAGTACAGGGACTTGACCTCATCAGCACTGAGAAGTCCGGCAAGTCCCTGCGCAAAGCCAATAGTTATATCACTGACCGCAGTGGTATCAATGACCTTTCCGCGGGATACCGAGCGTATAAGGTCACCGAAATCTATGGCTGCATAGCCATACATGGCTGTGTCAAGGTCGATGATAGTTAGAGTATTACTAATTATGATATTATCCAGCTTTGCGTCACCGTGTATCACACGTTTTTTCAGCGAGCCCGTAAAGACCTGCCCGAGAGTATCACGGAGCCTGTCCAGTGCAGCAAGGGTGCAGCGATCTGTTCTGTTCAGGGCTGCAAGTTTCGAAAAATAGCGGTCAAAGTCATGAAATCCCTCTATAGCTGGCGTTTTGTCCAGCTCATGTCCTTCCATAACTCTTATAAAAGTACCAAATGCACGTCCCGCTGCTGCGGCATCAGCCAAGACGTTCGAGTTTGCCGTAATATAACTGTAAATACGCCATATTCTTCCTTCGATAACCGTGTAATTTTTATCGCCTGCGGCGATAAAATGCGGGACAGCAATATCCGGTACATTCTCAAGAGCCGCTTCGATACGGCTTATATTTTGCATAACAGCCTGTGGAGAACAAAAAACAGAGCTATTCAGCGACTGCATGATATATTTTTTATTTCCGCAGTCAGCAAGAAAGGTCTTGTTTATGTGTCCTGTCGACAGCTCTGTTAAGCTGTTGGCTTCAGGAAGCCCGAAAAGTGTGGGTATATAGCAGATATCCATAGTACCACTCCTATTTTAAGTGATTAGTGCATGGTGTAGGATCGGCGTTCCGCCGCCCGCAATAAGTGATGCAAGCAACATAAACGTACTGTATGGGCGAACTGCGTTCACTCGCAGTTCAGCAGGAAATTAAAGGGGCGGATATATCCGCCCCTACGATTGATTTTTGTTGTTTTGCCGCATAACATACTGTAAGTGATGTACGATTATTGATTTTGATAATAATGAGCGAGTTTATGAGCGGCAACATTGCAAGGTGCAGCGTAATGCTGCCTAATTTTTAAGGCTCTGCATAGGTGCAGGGATACGACCGCCGCGGTTGATGAACTTGGCAGGCGACTTCTCGCGTATCGGCATAACAGGTCCGCTTCCGAGGAGACCGCCAAACTCGAGGGTATCGCCCTCTTTCTTGCCGATAGCAGGGATAAGGCGTACCGCGGTGGTCTTGGAGTTTACCATGCCTATAGCCGCTTCGTCGGCGATAATAGCGGAGATAGTCTCGGGAGATATCTCGCCGGGTACAACTATCATATCAAGTCCAACAGAGCATACAGCCGTCATGGCTTCAAGCTTTTCAAGGCTGAGAACTCCTGCTACTGCCGCGTCTATCATGCCTGCGTCCTCGGATACGGGGATGAATGCACCCGAAAGTCCGCCGACTGTAGAGGAAGCCATAACGCCACCTTTCTTTACAGCATCGTTGAGCATAGCAAGGCACGCTGTAGTGCCATGAGTACCACACATTTCCAGACCCATTTCTTCAAGAATATGAGCAACACTGTCTCCTACGGCAGGTGTGGGAGCAAGTGAGAGGTCAACTATACCAAATGGTACGCTGAGGAGTTCGGAGGCTCTAGCGCCTACCAGCTGACCCATACGTGTTATCTTAAACGCGGTCTTCTTGATTATATCCGCAATTTCATTTATGGAAGCGTCAGGGTATTTTGTAAGTGCTGCACGTACAACTCCAGGACCTGAAACACCTACGTGTATCTCGCAGTCAGGTTCGCCCACGCCGTGGAAGGCTCCTGCCATGAATGGGTTATCCTCAACGGCATTGCAGAAAACAACTAATTTTGCAGGACCTATGCAGTCGCGGTCAGCGGTTTTTATTGCAGCTTCCTTGACTATCTGTCCCATGAGCTTTACAGCGTCCATATTGATACCTGACTTTGTGGAGCCGATATTTACGGATGAGCATATATTTTGAGTAACGTCAAGAGCCTCTGGGATAGACTTTATAAGAGCCATATCTCCTGCGCTGAAACCCTTGTGTACAAGTGCCGAATAACCACCGATAAAGTTTACTCCGCAGGTGTCGGCTGCTCTCTGGAGGGCCTTTGCAAACTTTACTGTATCACCGTCTGGGCAGGCAGCAGCAAGTATAGCGATAGGAGTAACGGAGATGCGCTTGTTAACGATAGGTATGCCGTACTCCTTTTCTATCTGTTGACCCACAGGAACGAGCTTGCCGGCTTTTGATACTATTTTATTGTATACCTTCTCGCAGGCTCTGTCTATATCCGTGTCGATACAGTCAAGGAGAGATATACCCATAGTGATAGTACGTATATCAAGGCACTCATCCTGTATCATGCGGATAGTTTCAAGTATATTATATACGTTAAGCATTTAGCGGACTTCCTTTCATTAGACGCTGTGCATTGAGTTGAATATATCCTCATGCATTGTGTGTATAGAAAGGCCAAGCTCTGTGCCGAGTGCTGTCATGCGGTCAACAAGCTCCGAGAAATCACCTTTTATAGAGGAAATATCAACAAGCATTATCATAGCGAACATATCCTGCAAAACGCTCTGTGTCACCTCTATAACATTTACATTGTATTCAGCGCAGATACCGCTTACCTTATGAAGGATACCTACGGTGTCCTTACCAATAACAGTTACGACTGCTCTCATAA
>NZ_JAGCFH010000183.1 GCF_017650195.1 Ruminococcus sp.
ACAAATATGCCGGGATGCAAAAAGCGGACCACCGTTAAATGATCCGCTTATATAAGTATTATATTTTACTCAACAAATGTCTTTATCTTTCCGAGGAGGTACTCCTGTATGCGGAGAGCATCGCTTGTGGTAAGACCGTTACCTCTGTTGTCAACGTCGGCGTTGTCCGCTCCCTGAGTTCTCAGCGCATTGGGATCAGTACCGCCAATGCCGAATTTATTGGGATTTGCAAGGCTCTGCATTATTAGCACCGCGTCGCCCATGTCTATATCGCCGTCACAGTTTGCGTCGCCGTATTTAATGGGCTCATGCAGGTAATCTGTCGTTGTTGTGGTGGTAGTGATCGTTATATCAGTTGTAGTAGTTGTTGTCGTAGCTGTCTCGCCTCCTGCCTCGTCCTCAAGGAAGGATATATCCCACGCAAGAGCAGCCTGCATCTCAAGGGACGGTGTATTCTCGAACCACGCCTCAACGGAATCCACATAGCACTTCTGAGGAGCTGTTTCTCCGCGTCGCATACCAAGTCCGCCCACGTATGCGTCAACAAGTCCCGAGGCTGCGCCTCCCACCATAACTCCCGAGGGAGCCACAGGATAGCTCCTGTCGCTCTCGTTTATCCAGTATCTGTGGCAGGGATTGTTTATATGGCGGCTGCCGTAGCCGGTAACATAAGATATGCCGAGACCGTTCCTGCCGAAGATATAGTCCATAGCCTTTGAAACGCCGTTCAGATATCCGCTGTTACCAGTTATATCGTAGGCATAAGCCATTATCACCGCATTATTGACCACAAAGCCGTTTGAGTCAAATTCATAGCCGTTTATAGACTTGGAAGGCAGACCGCTCAAATCTTCAATATACTGAACCGGCTTATAGGGCACGCCCATGCTGTTTTCAGAATAGTTTTCACGGTCAGTATATTCCTTCGCAGCCTGTTCTATCCTGTTTTTTATGGTCTTTCTGTCTTCAGCGGATATTTTATCGCTAAGATAGAGGGACAGGGTTCCGAGAGCAGCGGTATCCGCATTGTTAAAGGAAGAAAACGAATAACCGCCATAATTCACCCCGATAGCTACCGTAACATCGAAAGCCTTGTTATGAACGTCCCCCGAATCAGTTTTATAGTCCTTCAAATAATCATAATAGCTGTCCTCGCCCGTAGCCGAGAAAAGCTCGCAGGCAGCCCAGTAGGCTTCGTCATCAACTACGATGTTGTCCCAGCTGTTGGTGCCCACATAGTACATATTAGGCGCAAACTGACTGTTCTTCGACCAGTCGCCGTTTCTGCCATGCCACTCTGAGAGCTTATTATAGACCGCCTCCCATGACTTCTCGGCAGTTTCAAGGCACTTTGCCGCAAATTCATCGTCAATGCCCTTCCACAGACGTGAAGCCTGAGCCGCACAGGCTATCATGCCGAATGTCGCCGCATAAGTAGGCGGATCCACTATACGTGTCGTTCTGTATATCTTCTCATAATCATAAGGACTTACAGCTAAGCCGATATATTTGCTGTCACGCACATCATGATAGACCAGATTCTCACATTCATCGCCCCAGATACTGTCCTTTTCGGGATCAACTATCATACGGAACATGAATTCAAGCTCATATCTTGCTTCCTCAAGTATATCCGGATAGCCGCTGTCCGATGAGTTTTCGGGAAGCTTCATGGTCTCCCCGTCATTCCACTTGCCGTCTGTGCCCTTTGCGACCGATCTCTCGTACATATTCTGCATGAGCCAAACGGCATTCGCTCCGTTCACAACGTTCTTGCTGTGGGTCTCAGGGTCGTACCAACCGCCGGTCGCGTCTATTCTGACCTTGGCGTCGCCATCAAATTTATTTCCGTAAGATCTCTGCCACCTGCTCTGCACATAAGCCATATCGGGAGAATGTCCGCCTCTGTGGGCAAGCTTTGCCTTGTCTCCGGAAGTGATATACTTTTCCTCTATATCCTTGCCGGAGCGGTCCTGATAGTAGTAGTTGAGAGCGTCCGTGAGAACTCCCTCGTATATATCGCCGCCTATCCTGAACTCAGGGCTGATGTACTTCTTATAGGTCTTGCCGTTGAGACTGTCGGTGTAAACGTTCTCCTCATCATCCACAACTATGGTGTATGTTCCGGTTTCATTTACCTCCGAGAAATCGAGTATCTGGCAGTACTCTCCGCAGTCCTCGTCAAAGCCGGTCTTCTCGCCTGTGCTCTCATAAACGGCTTTCCCGTCCTTGTCCAGCACCTTAAAGGAAACAGGCAGCTTTTCATCTGATGTGGCGTAGGTAACCTTCTTTACGCTGTTATTGTAGTATCCCAGCTGATTTATGCGGACATCGCTCCGGGGTGTGATGATACCGTAGATATCGTCATTATTCCACTTCTCAGACACCGACCACAGACAGGGCGTTTCGCTCTCACTGATATATTCCTCACCGCATGTCTCACACTCAAGATACATATTGTCAAATTTGAGGGAAGCTCCCTCTGGGAAGCAGTCCACCATCTGATAAGGTCCTGCGCCTCCGTACTCAAATGCCCATTCGGCGACCTCGGCAGTCCTTTCGGCTGTGAACTCGCTGTCAAAGGAATTATTTCCCTTTTCGATTTTCACAGGGCTCCAGCCCTGTCCCCACAGCTCGCTGTTGTTCTGCCATACGCCGTCCTCATTCCTGTTGGAGGAGCCTATACGGGTATACATTTCTCCGTCGCACGAAGCAGTTACCTCCCAGTGAACCTTGTACTTGTGTCCTGCCACGATATGTATGTCCTTATGCCTGAACTGGAGATCCCAGCGAGAATCTCCGCCCCTTGCCTGTCCGCCGGGATTGACAATAGTTACATTGTATGTACCGCCGTTTATATTGAATTGCTGCTCGGCAGGCGACGTGGAGCATATATGCCACGGCAGACCTATCCCCTCGTCAAAAGTGCTCTGACCGAGACAGCCGACCGACTCCGCGCTCACAAGCGCAGGCGTTACAAGCCCTGCCGCTGCAACCGAAGCAGCCACGGCTGATCTGAATGCTTTCTTTACTCTCATAATATGTACCCTCCCTGATAATAAGCTGCCATACCTCAAAGGTACGGCGCTGTATACGCCTCCGGCAAGTCCCCCTGCCGTTATAATCATTATAAATGATTATTTTATGCCGGTCAATACGTTTCATCAGTTTTTTTGTAAATATTTCATGTCATGATGTGTTTGACTAACAACTTTTTTGAACTTAATGTCCTCAGACTATTGATTTTCTTCTGCCTGAATGGTATAATAAATGTATCACCGATGAGCGCTGAGGCAGTTCATCGGCTATAAATTTCGAGATCCTAATTATGATGTATCAGAGACGGAGGGAATACAGTGAAAAATATATCTATCGTAAAAGCCGACATAACCAGTCTTGAAACCGACGCTATCGTTAACGCTGCAAACAACCACCTCTCAGCAGGCGGCGGCGTATGCGGAGCTATATTCTCGGCTGCTGGCTATGCGGAGCTTAAGGACGCCTGCGATAAGATCGGCTTCTGCAATACAGGCTCGGCTGTAATCACACCCGGCTTTGCACTTAAGGCTAAATACGTTATCCACGCTGTAGGCCCTATCTGGCGAGGCGGCGATCAAGACGAGGAAAAGCAGCTTTACAGCACCTACTATGAATCCCTCAAGATTGCAAAGGGAAATGGTTGCAAATCTATCGCCTTTCCTCTTGTCTCGGCGGGCATATACGGCTATCCCCAGAAAGCTGCATGGGAGACTGCTCTCACTGCCTGCTGTGATTTCCAGAAGAATGAGGATTCCGATATCAAGATTGTATTCTCAGTGATAATCGACGAGCTTTTTGATATGGGAAACGATATCATGAAGCAACTGGGTATATCTCCCTGCGGCTGCAAATCCGGCGACGGCAGCACTGGGGATACTGAGGTCACGGACAAGCTCACCATCGGAGATCAGGTATACGAAGCATACTTCTTCCACAATGCCAACGAGCCATTCGGCTTTCTCAGCAACTGGTATCTCTCAGATTTTACAGTTGACGGAATGAAGTTTACTTCAATGGAACAGTTCATAATGTATAATAAATGTCTCTGCTTTGGGGACAGTATTTCCGCAAAGGATATACTTTCCACAGATGACGTTGCACGGCAGAAGTCCATCGGCAGGAACGCCCGAAACTATATCGACAGTGTATGGGCAGGAAGGCGTCAGCTTATAGCTGTAAGAGGACTGTATGCAAAGTTCTCCCAGAACCCTGAGCTGAAAAAGCAGCTCCTCGACACCGGCGACGCTTTTCTTGTAGAGTGCGCCGTAAACGACAAGATATGGGCGTGCGGCATCGACCTACGCGACGACAGCAGGAAGCGTGCCGACAAGTGGTCGGGGCAGAACATCCTCGGATTTGCCCTTATGGAAGTTCGAGAATCACTAAAAGCCCACGAATGACCCCAGTCTCCGTTTTTGAAGCTATGTGCAAATATGCAGACATACACACAATTCGATCCGTCATATAAACAGAACAAAACAGGCATAGAGAGCATTATTTGTGTGTGCTCTTTATGCCTGTTTTCTTTATCATGTCAGTTTATCACCTGTATTTCATTTCCGGATGCTGCCGGTAGTACCTCTCCTTGTCAGCATACATCTTTTCGTCGGCATACCTCATAGCCATGAGGATATCATTTCCGCTGTCGCAGAAACAGGTACCGATGGAAAATCGCACATCAGAGGTCCTTTCAGCCTGTTTTTTCAGCTGATCGAGACGTTTTTCAAGCTCATCCTCCGTTATTCCTGCCGCAATTATCATAAACTCATCTCCGCCAGCACGGTAAACCTCACTGTCAAAGAACACTTCCTTAAGCATAGAAGCCGCCGTTTTCAGCATATTATCGCCTGCACCGTGTCCATAAGCGTCGTTAACTCGCTTAAGGCCGTTTAGATCGGCAAATATGACCGCAAATGGCATTCTCAGTTTATGCTTTCCCCAGATAACACTGTCCACCATATTATTCATGGTATTCCTGTTTTTTACGCCTGTGAGAGCGTCTGCGGAGCTCAACATCTCAAACCTTTGCAGGAGCTGGTAATTGGATATCTCTGAAGCTATAAAAAATGTAGTGAGCTGAAGTGTCTCTCTTATCTTAACTGTATTGTCCACATTAAAGTTTATCGCCCACATATATCCAAGAGTATTTCCATTATACGCCAGCGGGAATAAAACTATGCTTTTCACTCCTGCGTCCGTAAGCGACCTGTACCACAAAGGATTCACAGAAGACAGCCATTTCATATCCTGCTCGTCCTTGACAACTACACAACTGCTTCCGCCAATCGTATCATCCCATGTCGAAGCTATATTGTAAAAATTATCATCAAGATAGGAGTCCATTGGAAGCAAATCGCAGTCAGGACGCAAAGATTCACAAAGAGTAGTACACCTGCGCTCTCTTTCATCAACAAGGAGTATGCAGCAGTGATCCGAATCACATATCTGCCTGATATCCTCTATTACATCGTAGAATGTCTCTGCAGTATTATCCGAGCCGCGCAGCTTGATACAGGTCTTTATTACCTTAGACGAGGTATCAGCTGACAGATGCGACATTATATCCGTATCAGCCTTTGGAGTTACTTCGTATGATAGTAGGCAGTAGCCCGTATCCTCCTTATCTGATTTCAAAGGGAGAAGATACAGATCCACCCACACTCCAAGCTGCTGTACCTTTACATAGGTATGTATAGACTGTCCGAGGAAAGCGCAGCGATAGCAATAGTCCTCATAGTTCATATCCTTTGGATAGAATTCGTCATAAGGTATTCCCGGCTCGAAATCCCGCTTCATCAGCGAATAGAACTCGTCGCAGTGAGCCTTGTTGCCGGCGGCTATACGGATATTACCGCAGGTACCATCAGAAAAACGTTCTATCGAAATAATGCAGGTCTTGTTTTTGTATCCTTCAAGCATTTTTTCAAAATCCATAAGCTATCCCCCTTGTAAGCTTTCAGTCAGAGTCTTTGTCATATTATACCATTTTCATTTAACTCTGTCAATATAAATTATATACTATATATTTATACCTTGGTTCCCGAAACCTTATAGTTTAACCGGCATTTTTACCAATCCATCCCCCTTCAAATTGGTAAAAGCAACAAATAATCCGTCTCGTCCTTTGCTGTTCATAATTTGTTTTCAATTTGTATGCAAATATATGCTATTATAATATTGGTATTTTGTAATCTCTTTTAAAAGAGTTTTTTTGTAATTCCTAAGACAAAACCGCCGGATCTCAGCAACTTTTCCGCTGTGATCCAATGAATATTCTACATTTTTAGGGGGAGACCGTTTTATGAACAAAATAAACATTGATACCTTTTCGTATGAAAATGCCATTGAATACATAAAAACAAGCGTAGATGCCATATTTATCGCTGACGGCGCAGCCGACAAATATAAGGTACTTTCCAAAAGCGGTATCTTTACCGATTTTATAGATGACACTGGACGCTACAAGGACCTTATCGAGAAGCTCTGGTATCACTTCAACAACAGTGACGAAACCGTAGCAGAGGGCTATCATGTATTCATACCCACATCAGGTAAATTCCAGGGAAAATACAGCAAAATAATAAATATAAGCGTTGACGATATCACTCATATAGTCCAGATGACGATATATCCTATCGAAAACGAAGAGGTATACCTTTTCATCCTTGACGAGCTTGATAAGAGTATGTTCATTGATCAGGAACTTACGACAAAAAAGGTCGCTGCGATACAGAACACATACCTCTTCTCGATGTATATAGACCTAGTGAAGGATACCACCAGCAGCATCAGCGTTACTGAGATATCCGACGAGGTAATAAACCAGCAGCTTAAATACTCCGACTGGAGAATGATGATAGTTAATATGATCGACGAGAAAGATCAGCCGACCTTCCTCGAAAAGACGGATCCCGAGTACCTGAAAAAGAACTTTGCTCCGGGACGCACCTCATCCTTTGACTGTCTTATGATGAACCTAGAAGGCAAATATATATGGGTAAAGCTCATATTCTGCCGTGCCGAAACAAGTAACGCCGACGACTTCCGATTTGTATTCATGGTACAGAATATACATGAGAATTCACTGGAACTTCTCCAGACACTGAAGAAATATGAGCAGCTCGCATCGCGAGACTCTCTTACCGGTATTTTCAACCACGGAAGAATGGAAACCGAGATTGGCAACGCTATCACTATGAAAAAGGCTGAAAACAAGAACATCTCTCTGATGATACTGGATATTGATTTCTTCAAGCACGTAAACGATAAATTCGGTCATACCGCAGGAGATGTAACTCTTGTAAAATTCACCAAGGTCATTTCCGATTACATAAGAGAACACAATGCCGTTCTCGGACGCTGGGGCGGCGAGGAATTTGTTATCGTTTGGTACGATGTAAGCATGGAGGAAGCTCTTAAGTACGCAGAAGATATACGATGCACAATCGCTAAGGAAGACTTCGGCAACATCGGTCAGATCACCTGCAGTATTGGTGTTACCGACCTTCACTCCTTAGACACATTCGACGACGCCTTCAACCGCATGGATCGTGCACTGTACAACGCAAAATCCAGCGGAAGAAACTGCGTAAAATCAGTATAACAAAAAAAAGGGGCTATAAAAAAACAGCCCCAACTATCAATAAAATAGATCTTGATCAGCGCGAAAAAAGCATTTTTTCTTCGTGCTTGATCTTTATACCCTCTTTTAAAGAAAAAATGGGTAGTTTTCAACAATTATCATAAAAAAAGCGGTTACCCCTTCAAATTTTACTTGAAGAGGTAACCGTGTTGTTTTTGAGGGCTGTTTTTTTACAGTCCCTTTTATTTTAGAACTTAAAGGTATTACCTAGGGTATCCCATTTCTTGTCCTTATCTGAAAGATTGAGCTTTGTGCCATCCTCGAGAGCATAACCCTCACTGTCAGCACTGCCGGGATATTCTCCTGTGAGCTCTGGCCACTTTATTCCAATCTCCGGATCATTCCATGCAAGTCCGCCCTCGTCGTTGGGGTGGTAGAAGTCATCGCACTTGTAGCAGAATTCAGCCACATCAGTAAGTACAAGGAAACCGTGGGCAAATCCCTTGGGTATCAAGAACTGCTTTTTGTTCTCTTCCGTAAGTTCTACTCCGTACCACTTACCGTAGGTCGCGCTTCCGCTTCTGAGATCGACTGCTACGTCGAATACTCTACCCCTGATAACACGTACAAGCTTTGTCTGCGGATACTGCTTCTGGAAGTGCAGTCCTCTCAGCACGCCCTTTGTTGAGCAACTCTGATTATCCTGTACAAATACAATATCAATTCCTGCCTCTTCCATATCGCGCTGGCTGTAGGTCTCCATGAAGTAGCCGCGGCTGTCTCCGTGTACAGCAGGAGTTATTACGCAAAGCCCTTCGATCCCGCCGACATTTTTCTCAACTGTTATCTGTCCCATTACTGTATCTCCTTTAAATATCTTGCAAGTGCGTCCTGCCATACAGGTAGGGGCTTGAAGCCGTTTTCGACAAGCTTTGTCTTGTCCAGCCTGCTATTGAAAGGCCTTGCTGCCTTTGAGAGTCCGTATTCTACCGTAGTAACAGGGATTACCTTTGTTGACATTCCTGCCTGCCTGTATATCTCAACGGTGAAATCGTACCAAGATATATAGCCGCCCTCGTTTGTGGCGTGATAGTAGCCGTACTTTTCGGTCTCCGCCATATCAACAAGAAGTCTTGAAAGGTCAAGGGTATATGTAGGAGTTCCTATCTGGTCGCAGACAACTCTCACCTCATCATGAGTCTTTCCCACATTTATCATGGTCTTGATGAAGTTCTTTCCGTTAACGCCGAATACCCATGCTATACGAACGATGAAGTATTTGTCTATGGTATTTGCAACTGCAAGCTCTCCGTCAAGCTTTGACTGTCCGTAAACGTTCTGTGGAGCGTAGTCCTTGCAGTCTGGCTCCCACGGCTCTGTTCCCTGACCGTTGAAAACGTAGTCAGTGGAAATATATATCATCTTACAGTCAAGCTTTTTGCAGACATTTGCTATATTCTGAGTTCCGTCCACGTTTATAGCTCTTACCTTTGGCTGATTCTCTTCGTCCTCAGCCGCATCCACAGCCGTCCATGCCGCGCAGTGTATCACTATATCAGGCTTTACTTCGGATATCGCCTTATCAACTGCTTCCGCGTCGGTTATATCGAGCTGAACATAGGGATATTCCGTATCCACCGACTCAAGGATATCGCTTCCGACACCCTCATAACCGCGCTTTGCCAGCTCGTCCATCACGTCATGTCCGAGTTGTCCGCCTACGCCTGTTACAAATGCTTTCATTACTCACACCTCTGCACGGTTTCCGTACATTTTCTCATAGTAGTTCTGGTACTCGCCGGAAATGATAGTCTCCCACCACTCGCGGTTATCAAGGTACCATTTGATAGTCTTCTTTATGCCGTCCTCAAACTTTGTCTCAGGCAGCCAGCCAAGCTCGTTGTGTATCTTTGTAGGGTCAATAGCATAGCGCATATCATGGCCCTTTCTATCCTCAACGTGAGTGATAAGGCTCTCAGGCTTTCCGAGCTCCTTGCATATCAGCTTAACAATATCGATGTTCTTCATCTCGTTGTGTCCGCCTACGTTGTATACCTCTCCTACTCTTCCCTTGTGTATGATAAGGTCGATTGCACGGCAGTGGTCCTCAACATAGAGCCAGTCACGAACATTGAGTCCCTCACCATAAACAGGGAGAGGCTTGTCTGCGAGAGCATTTGCTATCATAAGAGGTATCAGCTTCTCAGGGAAGTGATAGGGACCATAGTTGTTCGAGCATCTTGATATAGTCACAGGGAGACCATAGGTCCTGTTGTAAGCCATAACGAGAAGGTCTGCACCTGCCTTTGAGCTTGAATAAGGGCTACTTGTGTGGATAGGTGTAGTCTCTGTGAAGAAAAGGTCGGGACGGTCAAGTGGAAGGTCTCCGTAAACCTCATCTGTGGATACCTGGTGATATCTCTGGATACCGTACTTACGGCAGGCATCCATGAGCACCTGTGTTCCGAGGATATTTGTCTGGAGGAATATCTCGGGGTTCTCGATAGAACGGTCAACGTGGGATTCAGCCGCAAAGTTTACAACGATATCCGGCTTCTCCTCCTCGAAGAGCTTGTATATTGCTTCTCTGTCGCATATATCTATCTTCACGAAGCGGAAGTTTGGATTCTTCATTACAGGCTCGAGAGTCGAGAGATTTCCTGCATAAGTAAGCTTGTCAAGACAAACTATCCTGTAATCCGGATATGTATTTAACATGTGAAATACGAAATTTGAACCTATAAATCCGGCTCCGCCGGTCACAAAAATTGTCATAGTTTACTCCTTAATACTTTATTTTTCCTTCAGCTACCTTACGTAAATGTGCGCCATAAGGTGATTTCCCGTACTTTTCGGCAGACTTCATAAGTCCTGCCTCATCTATCCAGCCGTTGATGAACGCAATCTCTTCGGGAGCCGAGATTTCGATACCCTGACGGTTCTGAACCATCTGAACGAAGTTCGTAGCTTCTGCAAGGCTGTCCATTGTTCCCGTATCCAGCCATGCAAATCCTCTTCCGAGAAGCTGAACGTCAAGCAGCTCGTCGTGGAGATACATCTCGTTGAGAGTTGTTATCTCAAGCTCTCCTCTTGCCGAAGGCTTAACCTGATTTGCTCTCGCACTTACTCCAGAGGGATAGAAGTAAAGTCCGGTAACTGCGTAATTGCTCTTCGGCTCTGCTGGCTTTTCCTCAATGGAAAGTGCCTTGCCGTTCTTGTCAAAATCAACTACTCCGAAGCGCTCCGGATCCGGTACGTAGTATCCAAAGACCGTTGCACGCTTTTTCTCCTCAGCGTTGCTCTTTGCTGCACGAAGGATAGAGCCGAAGCCGTTTCCATAGAATATATTGTCTCCCAGGACCATTGCGCAGGCGTCGTCTCCTATGAACTCTTCTCCGAGTATGAATGCCTGGGCAAGTCCGTCAGGACTAGGCTGCACCTTATAGCTGAGGTTTATTCCGTACTGCGATCCATCGCCCAGCAGTCTTTCAAAGTTCGGGAGATCTGTGGGGGTGGATATAATCAGTATGTCCTTTATCCCTGCAAGCATCAGCGTTGACAGCGGATAGTATACCATCGGCTTGTCGTATACAGGCAGCAGCTGCTTTGATGTCACCATTGTCAGCGGGTACAGTCTTGTGCCGGACCCTCCGGCGAGTATTATGCCTTTCATTGATCTTCGTCCTTTCCTGATTATTACATACGTTTTACCTTTTGCGAGTATTTTTCTGCGTTATAAGCGGACTTCTGTATTCGCCTGCCAAAAGCGTCGGTACTTAAAAGACGGTACCCGAAACCAGCAGCGTCCTTTACCTGACCGAAAGCATTGATTTTCTAAATATCGGTAAAGCATATTATAGCATGTTTACATAAATTATACATTGTTCCCGGCACGGACAAGTCACTGAACCTCCCTCATGCCTGAACATTTTTATCACTCAAAACAGTTCCTGATAATTTCGATTATGATATCCTGCTGTTCCGGCGTCATCTTATTATCACTGGGGAGACAGAGACCTCTTTCATAAATGTCAGCTCCCACATCAACAGCAGCTCCGCGGTCGATATATGCGTTGGACTGTCCTCTGC
>NZ_JAGCFH010000020.1 GCF_017650195.1 Ruminococcus sp.
ATACGCTCGATAGTGCTGTCAAGATAACCATACTGCTTTGCAATATCATACTTTTCTTCCGTAAGCTCTCCCTCAGTGAGCCACTTTTCTAGCTCAACAAGGTTCAGCAGCTTATAGAGGAACCAGTTGTCTATCATGGTTATCTCGTGTATCTCCTCTGGAGTGATACCGCGTTTAAGAGCTTCAAATACGCAGAATGAGCGCTCGTCGTCGATGACGTGGAGCTTCTCGCGTATCTCCTCAGTAGAGAGCTTTTCAAGCTTTTTCAGGTTCATGGTATCCATGCCCAGTTCTATGGAACGTACAGCTTTCATCATTGCCTGCTCGAAGCTAGTTCCTATAGCCATTACCTCTCCTGTAGCCTTCATCTGAGTGCCGAGGGTACGCTTTGCGTAAACGAACTTATCGAAAGCCCATTTGGGGAACTTGATTACTACATAGTCAAGCGCAGGTTCAAAGCAAGCGTAGGTCTTGCCCGTTACCTGATTGATTATTTCATCAAGAGTGTAGCCGATAGCTATCTTTGCAGCCGTCTTGGCGATAGGATAGCCCGTCGCCTTTGAAGCCAGTGCAGATGAACGTGAAACTCTGGGGTTTACCTCTATAACAGCATATCTGAAACTTGTGGGGTGAAGTGCGAACTGACAGTTGCAGCCGCCTTCGACTTTCAGTTCCTTGATTATGTTTATAGCAGCTGTACGGAGCATCTGATACTCTCTGTCGCTGAGAGTTACCGCGGGAGCGATAACGATACTGTCACCTGTATGAACGCCTACAGGGTCGAAGTTTTCCATTGAGCATACCGTTATAACATTGCCCTTTGCGTCACGGATAACCTCAAATTCTATTTCCTTCCAGCCGCTTATGCACTTCTCAACAAGTATCTGTGTAATAGGAGAAAGACGGAGACCGTTAGTTGCAATGTCGCGGAGCTCCTCCTCATTCTGTGCGATACCGCCGCCTGTTCCGCCGAGAGTGAATGCAGGACGGACAATAACAGGATAGTGTATCACCTGTGCAAAGTCAACGGCATCCTCAACAGTCTCTACAACCTTTGAGGGAATAACAGGCTCTCCTATCTTTTCCATAGTGTCCTTGAAAGCCTGTCTGTCCTCAGCCTTGTGGATAGTCTCAGGATCTGCGCCAAGGAGCTTTACGTTGTGGCTTTCGAGGAAGCCCTCTTCCGCAAGCTGCATAGACAATGTAAGACCAGTCTGTCCGCCGAGAGTAGATAGAAGGCTGTCCGGCTTCTCAATTTCTATTATCCTCTTTACAACGTCAAGAGTAAGAGGCTCAATATAGACCTTGTCCGCCATAGCCTTATCGGTCATTATGGTAGCAGGGTTTGAATTTACTAGGACTACTTCAAGTCCTTCCTGTTTAAGTGCACGGCAAGCCTGTGTGCCTGCGTAGTCAAATTCGGCAGCCTGTCCAATAACGATAGGACCCGAGCCGATAACAAGTACCTTTTTTATATCACTTCTGAGTGGCATTTATATTACCTCCGTTTTTATCAACAATCAAGATGTTTAATTCGGAATTCGTAATTAAGAATTATTGTGTCTGCTTTTCCGCAGATTTAAACATAGCACGTATAAGCTGATACATTAATTTCGAATTCCTAATTTCTAATTTATTTAAGCATTGTTTTTACGAATTCGTCAAACAAATACGCCGTATCCAGCGGTCCACCGTGTGCTTCCGGGTGGAACTGGACCGTTCTTGCGTTGACTGAGGTATAGTGTATGCCCTCGCAGGTCTTGTCGTTTGCATTTATGTGGGATACCCTTCCCACGGATGGGTCTATGCTGTCCCCTACTACCGCGTAGCCGTGGTTCTGGCTGGTGACGTAGGTGAGTCCGCTCTCTAAGTCAATAACAGGCTGATTGGCTCCTCTGTGACCGTATTTCAGCTTTTCGGTCTTTCCACCGTTGGCAAGAGCCATGAGCTGATGACCGAGGCATATACCGAATATCGGTATACCAAGCTTCTGTATCTCCTTTATATTGTCTATTATCTCAACATTTTCAGCAGGGTCTCCAGGTCCGTTCGAGAACATAATACCGTCTGGAGCAAGTTCCTTTATCTCAGCCGCAGTGGTGTATGCAGGCACTACCACAACTTCACAGCCGCGCTTTAAAAGCTCCTGCCTGATATTGCGCTTATAGCCGAAATCAAAGAGGGCTACGCGGAGCTTCTTTTCCTCCGGCTCATAGGTAAGAGTTTCGGTATTCGTGACAGTCTTTACAGCATCCTTTACTGTGAAAGCACGTATCTTTTCAAGGAGCTCGTCCTTCTTTGCGTAAACATCCTCGGTGGTGATAACTCCGTTCATAACACCCACCTCGCGGATAGTACGTGTAAGGCTGCGGGTGTCGATGTTATTTATTCCGACAATGTTATGGTTTTTCAAGAAATCGTTTATATTGCCCTCACTACGGAAATTTGAAGGAGAATTGCACCACTCTCTCACGATGTAGCCCGATACGTAGGACTTCGCGGACTCGTTGTCCTCAGAATTCACACCGTAGTTTCCGATAAGTGGAAAGGTCTGTGTGACTATCTGTCCGTAGTAGCTTGGGTCTGTGAGAGTTTCCTGATAGCCTGTGACTCCTGTGGTGAATACTACTTCGCCTATGACGGTGCCCTTTGCACCGAAGCTTCTACCCTCGAACACCTGTCCGTCGGCAAGCATAAGATAAGCTTTTTCGCCCATGTTGAATAATGACATTTGTATTCCTCCTTGCGCATAACTTGCGCTCCCTAACCACGCTACCGCCAGTAAACTCGCTTACGGCACCGTGTACTGATGATGTTATTCACTCTGTTCCACGCCATTGTGGAAAGAGCGTCCTTAATTCTGAATTCGTGATACGGAATTCGGAATTACTATGTCCGCTTTCGCGGAAATCATGTGTATGTTTGCGGGCGGCAGGACGCCACCACTACAAAAGGTTCATATATTTTGCAGGGCACGGGGCGATGCAGGCATCGCCCCTACACCAATCACTTCAAATTAATATATTGGCAGATATCATCTCTCATGCGGATAACTTCTCTTCTTGCTGCCTTTGCGAAGTCGCGCTCGTCGCAGCCTTCCTTCTTGTATGCACACATTACTGCGCGTGAGGAGTTGACTATAGCTCCCAGACCGTTCTCGTCGAAGCCACCCTTCAAGCCCTCAGCTCCACCGCCCTGTGCGCCGTAGCCGGGTACAAGGAACATTGTATGAGGAAGTCTCTGCCTCAGCTCCGTAAGCATTTCGGGATATGTAGCACCAACAACTGCTCCCACTGCGGAGTAGCCATACTTGCCGCGGGTATCCTCACCCCACCTCTCGCACATATCGCCCATGCACTCGTATATGGTGCGACCGTCCGCAAGCTTCATATCCTGAAGTTCTCCCGAGGAGGGATTTGAGGTCTTTACCAACACGTATATACCCTTATCGCGCTCACGGCATACTTTAAGGAGAGGTTCGATACCGTCTGTGCCGAGATAACCGTTGACTGTGAGAGCGTCAGCTCCAAAGGGCTCTATCTCACTGTCCCCTATAGTGACTGTACCGAGATGAGCCTTTGTGTAGGCTTCCATGGTAGCGCCTATATCGTTGCGCTTGCCATCCGTTATAACGAACATACCGTTGAGCTTTGCATAACGGATAGTCTTTTCAAGTGTCCTAATGCCGTAGTGTCCATACATCTCATAGTAGGCAGCCTGCGGCTTTATAGCAGGTACAATGTCATGTATCTCGTCGATTATCGCCTGATTGAAGTCAAATATAGCCTTTGCAGCAGCCTTCAGAGTCCAGCCGTCGCTGTCAAGGTAACGGCGCTGTATAAAATCAGGAACATACTCCAGCTTAGGGTCAAGTCCCACCACCGTAGGATTTTTCATTTCGATTATCTTTTCGATAAGTCTGTCAAATGACATTTCTTTTCCTCCTTGTATTATAATGCATTGTATCTTATCTCGCCCTTTGATATAGTAACGAGAGGCTTTCCTGTAAACTCCATGCCCTTGAATACTGTATTCTTTGACTTTGAATGCAATTTTTCAGGTTCTACTGTCCATTTTCTGTCTATGTCGGCGATAACCAGATCGGCTGTGCTTCCCTCTCTGATACACGGTGTATCAAGTCCCAGTATCTTACGGGGATTTATACACATAAGCTCCACTACTCTGTTAAGGCTTATCTCTCCTGTATGATACAGTGCTGTGAGGGTTGCCGCAAGAGAGGTCTCAAGTCCCACAACACCGTTTGGAGCCTTTTCAAAATCAGCCTTTTCCTCTGCGGCATGGGGAGCGTGATCCGTGATGATACAATCTATAGTGCTATCCTTTATGGCTTCGATTATCGCTCTTACATCCTCAGGAGTCCTCAGCGGCGGATTCATTCTGTAGTCCGCATCACGCTTTTCAAGAAGCTTATCTGTGAGCATGAAGTAGTGAGGAGCAGTCTCGCATGTGACCTTAACTCCTCTCGACTTGGCAAAGCGTATCATTGCTGCGCTGCCCTCTGTTGAAACATGGCATATATGTATCCTTGCGTCCACTGATGAAGCAAGTATCATCTCACGGGCTGTTATGTAGTCCTCGGAAGCTCTGTCCATGCCTTTGACTCCAAGCCTTTCGGAGGTCTCGCCCTTGTTCATTATACCGCCGTTTATTATGCTCAAATCCTCGCAGTGAGAAGCAACGAGAAGTCCGTTTTCCTTTGAAAGCTCCAAAGCCTTTCTCATATTTTCTGCATTCTCAACAGGCCTGCCGTCATCGGAAATACATATACAGCCTGCCGCTTTCAATGCGTCGTAGTCGCATAGGCCGTTTCCACTCATGCCGCCTGTTATGCAGCCTACAGGATATACGTCAACTCCCGTTCCCTTTGCCTTTCCGATGATATAGCTTATAGTTTCCGGATGGTCGCATGGAGGCTTGGTGTTCGGCATTGCAAGAACTCCTGTCACTCCTCCTGCCAATGCCGCGGCACAGCCTGTGAGCACATCCTCCTTATGGGTGAAGCCTGGGTCACGGAGATGAACATGCATATCGAACAGTGACGGCATAAGCACAAGTCCTGTTCCGTCGATGATCTGTTCTGCATTCTCTGTTATACCGCTGTATATCCTTGCGATAATTCCGTCCTTTATCAGTACGTCTGCTGTTGTATCCGTTATATTATCAACTGCTCGTATATTCCTTATCAGAATAGATGACATATATACCTCTCTTTCAGTTTGTGGTGGATATTCAGTAGATAGCTACTCCGTCGCTGCCGTCGATCTCCTCAACAGAAACCCTTACAACCTCGCTGTGGGATGTTGGAAGATTCTTCCCTATATAATCCGGACGTATTGGAAGTTCTCTGTGTCCGCGATCGATAAGCACAGCAAGCTGTATTGAGCGCGGTCTGCCCCGCTTTATAAGAGCATCTATGGCAGCCCGTGAGCTTCTTCCAGTAAATATCACGTCGTCCACTATAACTACGTTCTTGTCCGTAATATCAAAGGGTATCTCCGTCTTTTCAGCGTCTCCGCCCGATTTGCTGTCGTCGCGGTAGGGCGTGATATCAAGTGAACCGAAAGGGACCGTGTTTTTTTCGAGCTCTGAAAGCTTTTCTGCAATACGTCTTCCGATAGGAACACCTCTTGACAGAATACCAACTATGCACAGATCCTCGGTGCCCTTGTTTCGCTCGATTATCTCGTAAGAGATACGGGCAATAGCACGTTGCACAGCCTTATCGTCCATGATAATGCGCTTCGACTCCATACACTGTTCTCCTTTCAGCAACAAAAAATGCCCCCCGCGCGGCAGGGAGCATACTTATAGTTATAGCTATGTTATAATTACAGTATCAAATAACTCGCCTTGCCGACCTCACGGGATCGAATTAAAGGGTAGTTTCAATTAACAGAAATATTATATCACATTATGTTTCTCTTGTCCAGTGATTTCAGTAATATTATTATTTATTTACAAAAAGCCGCTCTTAAGGTTGCCGCTGATTGTAGAGCATTTCGGTATACGAAAATTTTTCGCAGACTATTTGATTTTACAGGAAAATGTGGTATAATTATTATCAGTACAATCACGGAGGTAATTTATGAGAATACGTCATAAACCATGGGCTAAGCCTGAATTGGAGACTTGTCCCTTTTATATACAAGAGCCGCAGAAGCAGATAGGTCACTGGAGAGAGCTTTTCAGCGATCCTGACAAGCCGCTATACGTGGAGTTGGGCTGCGGCAAAGGCGGCTTCATATCACAGGCTGCTCCTGCTCATCCGGAAGCTAATTTCATAGCTATGGACATAAAGAACGAGATGCTAGTCCTCGCAAAGCGCAAGCTGGAAGCCGCTTACGCGATAAAGGGAACTTCTCCGGATAATGTCCGCATAGCAATACAGAACATCGAGCGTCTCGAGCTTGCATGGGACGAAAACGACCGTGCAGAACGGATATACATCAATTTCTGTAACCCGTGGCCTAAATCCAAACACAAAAAGCGCCGTCTGACACATACCCGCCAGCTTGTGAATTATAAAAAGTTCCTCCGCGGCGAACTCTGGTTCAAGACTGATGACGACGAGCTTTTCGAGGAGTCATTTGAGTACTTCGCGGAGGCAGGCTTCAGGATAAAATACAAAACCTACGATCTCCACGCAGAAAGTCCTTACGAAAACTTTGTCACCGAGCATGAGAAAATGTTCTCCGACGAAGGCAAGAAAATAAAGTTCCTGATAGCTGAACCTGTAAGGGAGGATTAATATGGAATTCAAGAAAGATTTCCACGGTATACATATAGAAGGCGGTTCGGTAAAAGCCGCCGGCAAAGGCAATCTCGCGGTATCAGAGGAGGTACCACAGGATATACGCACCAAAATAGTTCCCAAGAACGTTGCAAAGACAGCCGTAAAGGCTGCTGCCCTTACGGGGCTTGTTATCCTCCGGCACAAAGCAAAAAAGCGTAAATCATAGTTTTGTGAAGCAAAAATGTGATTTACATGAGTAGTATCTAGATATTAGAAAATAGAAACTACTTCGCATCATAATACTACTCACTACTTTCAACTTACTCAAATTCAAATTTACCATAGCTAATTTTGAATTTACAGCTTTACAACAAAAAAATAGTGTGATATAATATTAACGTAATTTTTGATCACAACAGGAGGACTAATATAATGGCTAAAGTTAGAATCGGTATTGCAGGCTACGGCAACCTCGGAAGAGGCGTTGAGCTCGCTATCCGTCAGAATGATGATATGGAACTGGCAGGAATATTCACACGCCGCGATCCTTCCACAGTTAAGCCCCTAACGGCAGGCGCTGGTGTCTACAGGATTGATGATGCCAAGAATATGACAAACGATATCGACGTTATGATAATCTGCGGAGGAAGCGCTACAGACCTTCCCAAGCAGACCCCCGAAATGGCTAAGCTTTTCAACGTTATCGACAGCTTCGACACTCACGCAAGGATACCCGAGCATTTTGCAAACGTTGACAAGGCTGCTAAGGAGAGTGGTCACCTCGCTTTTATCTCTCTCGGCTGGGATCCCGGTCTCTTCTCCCTCAACAGACTTTATGCAGAGTCCATACTTCCCAACGGCAAGAGCTATACCTTCTGGGGCAAGGGCGTAAGTCAGGGACACTCCGACGCTATACGCAGAGTTGAAGGCGTAAAGAAAGGCATACAGTACACTGTTCCAATAGAGTCGGCTATGGAGGCTGTCCGCAGCGGAAGCCAACCCGAGCTCACCACTCGTCAGAAACACCTCAGAGAGTGCTGGGTAGTTCCCGAGGAGGGTGCGGACCTTGCGAAGATAGAGAGCGATATTAAGACTATGAAGAACTACTTCGATGAGTACGATACAACAGTAAACTTCATCAGCGAAGAGGAATTCAACGCAAAACACAATAAGATGCCCCATGGCGGTTTCGTTATGAGAAGCGGTCTCACTGGAGACGGTGAAAAAACTCATCAGATGATAGAGTACTCTCTCAAACTGGAGTCAAATCCTGAATTTACAGCAAGTGTGCTTATTTGCTACGCAAGAGCGCTTGCAAGGCTCAAGGCTGAGGGCGCGACCGGTTGCAAGACTGCTTTCGACATCGCTCCGGCTTATCTTTCAAGACTCAGCGGCGATGAGCTAAGAGCCTCAATGCTTTAATAAAAACTTTTTCAGGGAGCTGCTTAATGCGGCTCTCTTTTTGTATGCACTTAGTACAATAAGCAGTAAATCCTTATGTGTATTTTGTGAGTTTTGCTCTGAATTTATTGACATTCGCAGTTTCAAGTGGTACAATTATTATATAAAATATGGCAATAATAGGGGGATAATTATGGTACAGACAAACGCTATATGCACTAACTGCGGAAAAACAGTCGAAGTCGATAAAACCAAGGACGCTTGGGTGTGTCCTCATTGTAGCACTCCTTTTATAGTCAGCAAGGCTGTGAACAAGTACAAGTCACAGCACAAGGAAGTCGCAAGAAAGGTAAAGGCAGTCAAGAAGCAGAACAGTGACTTTGAAATAACGGACGGCGTTCTCACATCCTATAAAGGCAGTGCGGAAAATGTTACTATACCTGGAGAGGTGCGCAGGATTGGTAATCACGTATTTGAAAACAATACTGCCCTTAAACACATCACCTTCCACGACAAGCTGGAGGTCATCGGAGGCTACGCATTCCGCGGCTGCACAGCCCTTGAGGAAGTAAGTTTCCCTGACAGCATATCATTTATTGATATATGGGCTTTTCGCAGCTGCACAGCTCTGAAAAGCGTCGTGTTGCCTCCACTACTACAAAGTATATCAGACGCCCTCTTCGCGGACTGCGCCGAGCTCGTATCAGTTGAGTTCCCGGAAACTATAGGAGAAATAGGCGCATTCGCCTTTTCTGGCTGTAAGAAGCTATCAGATATCGAGATACCGAAGTACGTCTCACAGATAGGAAAATACGCTTTTTCAGGCTGTGAAAAGCTTGTAGCTGTCAATATACCTGAGGGAGTTTCTCATATACAGGAATGCACCTTTGCCAACTGCTCATCATTGTCGGCTGTAGGTATCCCTAAGACCATCAAGTCGATAGACTCTGCTGCATTCCAGAACTGCGTATCGATCAAAAGCATAGAGCTTCCTGCTGGATTGCTCAGTGTTGATGGTTTCAGCGGCTGTACAGGTCTCAGAGCCATAGAGATACCGACAGGAGCTACGTCGGTAGGCGATTTCAGCGGCTGCGAGAATCTTGAGAGCATACGCATACCTGCCTCGGTAAAAAAGGTGAGCGGCGGCTTCAATAATTGCCCTAACCTTCTGAACATATCATGGCAGAATCTTGCAGACAACGCCTCTAACTTCCCAGCTTACTACGAAACAGTTGTGGCTAGTCGAAAGACCGCAGGAAAGTGTCCCTACTGCGGCGGCGATTTCAAGCTAATAACCAAGGTCTGTAAGAACTGCGGCAAGAAAAAGGATTACTGATGCCCATACTACGCATAAACTGTTTTTTAAGCAGACTATTGACGAAAAAGGGTTTTGGAGCTATAATACTATTGTAAGCATCATTATAGTACAAGGAGAATTATATGAAGCTCTTTTCCCGCATAATGGCAGTTATCACCGCTGCCCTGCTGTGCTCATCAGCATGGAGCTGCAAAAGCTCAGAGGCTGACAAAGCCATTTCAGCAAAGGACAGTACCGCTTCAACAACGGAGACTTCCACGGCAGTCACGGAAGCTACTACTACTACTGCTGCGGAAACAACAACTTCTGCCGCAGCAACGACCGAGCCCACTACAGAGGCTCCGCAAAAGGGATTTGCGACATGCTTTGAAGCCGCACAAGCCTACTACAGTGCTTACTTGCACGGTGACGCAAACGCCGTATATGATATGTTCTGTCAAGAAGAGATAGAGGGGTACCATGCTTACCTCGACACATCCGAGTCAGAGCTACTCGACGGCAAGAACGCGCAGGTCATGTTTAAGCGCTCAAAGGTCATGAGCGCTATCAACGATTCCATAAAAAAGATCCATTCCCTTATGGCTGAAAAGTCTGACGTTCCGCCGGATAAGTGGACTACCACTCTCGAAGAAAAGCTTATCAGTCCAACATCCGAAAACGCTCTCAAGGACTTCAACAAACAGCTCGGCACGAGCTTCACGAACGCTTCAGGCTGCGGCATCGTTTATTACAAGGATGGCAATGATGAGCATGATTTCATCGGAAACGGCTGTGGTTTCGTAGAGCTGGATGGAAGATGGTATCTGTCTTATGCGACCGTTATGAAATGCGAGCTGATCACATACATGGATATTTACAGATAAGGGCGGGATACTGCCCTTTTCTTCTGAAAGCAAAGGAGAGGTATTATGTCTGTATTCACAAAGACATGTATATTTATCACGGGTTTTCTCCTTCTCCCACTTTTAGCCGCAGAAATAGTCGCTCTAACGACAAATCTCATTTTCGCCCCTGCCCTTGGCATGAGGGTGACTAATATATCTTTTTTCGGTCTGGAATTCAACGTTTCAGACAACAAGTGGACTGTTTCCTTACGTAGGTTCAGTCCTATCATACAGCACGACGTCCGCTTTGACAGCAGGAAGTCTGTAGAGAGCTTCAGCGACAGAAAGGCTGATATGCTCCAGTTCCTGAGCGTTGCCGCCAAATTTGCAGTAGCCGCAGCACTTTGCTTTTCGTTACGCGGTCTGCTGACAAAGCCAGAGCATTTCACTCATACAGAGTTGTTGCTTTTCTCCTTTGCGGCAGGAATGGTCTTCCACGCCTTCTTTTCGCTTGCAATGTACATCTACACAAGCCTCGTTCTTGTAAAAAGACTGGGTGGCTGTATAAATTCGATTATTAAACGCCTCAGGCAAGGTGAGAGCTACGCCTCTATCGACATGAAGCCAATGGAGGAGCTCGGCTTAAAAAAGTCCACCAAAAATGAGCAGCTGCTCTATTATCAGCTGTACATGGGACACCTTGCCGCAATGGGCAATTATAACGGTATGCGCGAGCCCTCCCACAAGGCTATGAATATCCTTATGGACCGCGGCTATTTCGTTCAAGAGACCGGCAGCTACTACTGGCTGATATACTTTTTCTCTGAAGTGGAGCCGAATCCCCAGATCACTGATCTCCTCCTTGAAAGGCTCGGAAGCGTGATAAACAAGGATAACGACGCAAACGCAAAACGAGTTCTGGCATACTATCTGTTTAATATAAAACGTGATTTCGATGGCGCTCAAGAAATGGTGAACGAGGGCTTCCGGGCTCTCGATTCGGACGCCGGTCTTGCTACGGAACGCGACCTTGAACGTCTGCTCCTCACAGACCTCAACGAGCGGCTACAGGTGATAAATAAGCCTGCTGCCATGACTTGCTGAGCCTTTATTATATAATATACCACACGGAGGCTCTCCTTTATGGACAACAATCTCTTCAAAGAAACTGCTGACGCTGCAAAACAGGTGCTCGACCGTTTCGGCATTGATATACTTTCGGACCACAAGAAATTCTGCTCCGCCTTTTCTGACTTCGCTCCTCGTCTCTCAAAAGAGAACAAAGCTTTCTTCGTTGCTCTAAGCGAGGATATAGGTGATATATTCATACATGAGAACGACGCCGTTCTCACAGGCTCAAAGCTTGCCGACGATGTTGTACAGCGTGCTGCCTCGGAGATAAGCGAATACCTAAACGCCGAAAAGGCAGACCTCGTAGCGTACAGCATAGCTTCAGCCCTCGGCTGGAAGCTAAAAAGCGGTGTCTCCCTGCTTTCGTCAGACAGCGGAGACAACTTTATCAGCACCGGAGACAGAACATCACTTATCGAAGACCTTTTCAGAAGGGCTCAGAACGGCGATAACGACGCAAGCTTCAACCTCGGAGAGAGGTTCTTTTATGGAAGAGGCATAAAACAGGATTACACAAAGGCAGTAAAATGGTATACTCTCTCCGCGGATAGAGGCGATTGTAGCTCTCAGAAAAAGCTGGCAGACTGCTATTACCTCGGACAGGGCGCGGAGCGTAATGTTGCTCTGGCAGCAAAACGCTACGAGCAGGCAGCCGAGCAGGGCGACTACGATTCACAGAAAGCTCTTATACGTTGCTTTACTATCGGCGGCGCAGGGCTCCCTCCTAACAGGGCAAGAGCCGAGTTCTACTCAAAAAGATACGGTATCAGCATAGAAGCGAATACCTCTGACGGTCTTCTCAGGAGCGCTCAGGCCGGTGATCCCGAGTCGCAGTTCAAGCTGGGGAATATGTACCTCAGGGGCGTAGGTATCGAGTATGACAGTGAAAAGGCTATCTATTGGCTCAAAGCGGCTGCCAGTCAGGGAAATACCGACGCGCAGTTCAACGTTGCCTGCTGCTATCTGTCAGGTATCGGAGTTCCGCAGGACAAGATATCGGCGGTAATGATGTTCAAGGAAGCCGCCGACAAAGGTGATCTTGACGCACTGAACAACCTTGCAGGCTGCTGCCTGCGTGGAGATGGCACTTCACAGGATCAGAGCTCTGCTGCGAAATACTACAGGCAGGCAGCTGAACAAGGACACCCGAAGGCTCAGTACAATTATGGTGAGTGCCTATTTAACGGCTACGGTGTGCCAAAGGATACCACGTCAGCCGTAAAATGGTACAGGCAGGCTGCCGAGCAGGGCGATCCGGATGGTCAGTACTCTTACGGTTGGTGTCTTCTAAACGGAGTGGGTACGGCTGCTGATCCGGTGGCAGGAAAGGATATGTTGGAGCTTGCAGCTGAGCAACATAATCCTGCCGCTCAGAAGGAGCTGGGCTACTGCTATGTAAATGGCACAGGCACTTATAAGAATTACTCTATTGCCGCAGGTCTGTTCAGTAAGGCTGCTGCCGGCGGAGACAAGGAAGCTGCCGAGGCTCTTATTGCCTGCTACAAGTACGGTGGTGAGTACCTCGCCGCAAACGACGCAAAAGCTTACCACTATGCCGAGCAGTACGGCATTGATTACTATGATATATAAGCTAAGCCCCGTGGCATGCTACAATGTCCTGGGGCTTTTTCTCTTTATTCTAATGCTGAAACATCCAACAAATTCTGCATCTTTTATTTTTAAGTGCAAGAATTTACATAAGAAACAATATATTTAATATTTTTCACTGGCTCAGATATTGCTTTATTTATAAATCTGTGTTATAATAATTCCAACAGTTTTACAGCGCAATATACAAAATTTACTCTAAGAGGTGAACAAATACTTGAAGATACTACTCATCGGCGGAACAGGCACTATAAGTATGGCTATAACAAAGCTCCTTGCGCAGCAGGGACACGAAGTCTTACTGTTGAACCGCGGCGGCAGGAACAGTGAGCTGCCGGAAACTGTACGTACTATACAGTGCGATATCTCAGACGAAAAGGAAGCAGCAGAAAAACTCAAAGGTATGAGCTTCGACTGCGTCGGAGAGTTCATAGGCTTCGTACCTTCACAAGTGGAAAGAGATTTCAGGCTTTTCAGAGGCAAAACGAAACAGTACATCTATATCAGCTCCGCCTCCGCATATCAGAAGCCACTTGCAGACTGCGTAATAACCGAGAGCACCCCTCTTGCAAATCCACACTGGCAATACTCCCGGGACAAGATAGCCTGCGAAGAATACCTTATGAAGCAGTACCGTGAAAATGGTTTCCCCGTAACAATTGTACGACCAAGCCACACCTATGACGAGAGGTCAGTGCCACTTGGAGTACACGGCGACAATGGTAGCTGGCAGGTGGTCAAAAGGATAATGGAGGGCAAGCCGGTCATAATACACGGAGACGGTACCTCACTTTGGACTATCACCCACAACAGTGACTTCGCAAAGGCTTATGCTGGACTTGTAGGAAATATCCACGCTGTCGGTCAGGCTTTCCATATAACCTCTGACGAGAGCGTAACATGGAATCAGATATACTCAATAATTGCCGACGAGCTTGGCGTTGAGCTTAACGCCTGCCATGTTTCATCGAAGCTACTCAACGCTATAGGTCCCTACGATTTCGAGGGTACTCTTATCGGCGACAAGGCAAATACAGTTATATTCGACAACTCAAAAATAAAACGTGCAGTTCCCGATTTTATCGCAACTATACGGGCAGATCAAGGTATAAGATGCACAATACGCTATATACTCGCCCATAAGGAATGTCAGACAGAGGACGAAGCATTCGACAGCTGGTGCGATAAGGTCGTCGAAGCAGTGAAGAATATAAAAATATAATAAACAGGGAGGAAAATACAATGGATAATTTTCAGTTTTACAGTCCCACAGAGTTCATATTCGGAAGGGATACGGAATCAAAAGCAGGAGAAATGGTAAAGAAGTACGGAGGCACAAAGGTGCTCATACACTACGGTTCAGGCTCTGCTGTCAAGTCCGGACTAATCGCCAAGGTTAAGGCTTCACTCAGCGAATGCGGAATACAGTTCACAGAGCTGGGCGGAGTACAGCCAAATCCCCGTGATACTCTCATATATAAGGGAATACAGCTCTGCCGCGATGAAAACGTTGACTTTATCCTCTCTGTAGGCGGCGGCTCATGCATCGACTCCTCAAAGGCCATAGCTCTCGGAGTCCCTTACGACGGAGACTTCTGGGACTTCTACGGCACAGGTAAGGAGGTCGAAAAAGCTCTCCCTATCGGTACTATACTTACTATAGCAGCTGCCGGAAGCGAAGGCTCTGGCGCATCGGTAGTCACCAAGGAGGAAGGCAGCTTCAAGCGTGATGTGGGTTCAGACCTTCTACGTCCGCGTTTCTCGATACTGGACCCCGAACTCACCTGCTCCCTCCCGGCATATCAGACAGCCTGCGGAGCTACAGATATAATGGCTCACGTTTTTGAACGCTATTTTACAAACACTCACGAGGTCGAGATCACAGACCGTCTCTGTGAGGCAATACTCCTCACGATGATAAAGGAGACTCCCCGTGTTATCGCACAACCAGACAACTATGAGGCAAGAGCTAATATAATGTGGGCTGGCACCGTTGCCCACAACGATATAGTCGGAGTAGGCAGAGCTCAGGACTGGAACAGCCACCGTATTGAGCATGAGCTTTCAGCTCTCTATGACTGTGCTCACGGTGCAGGACTTGCAGTTGTCATGCCTGCATGGATGGAATTCGTATACAAGCACAACGTTATGCGCTTCGCTCAGATGGCTGTCCGTGTATGGGGCTGTCAGATGAACTTTGAGAATCCAGACGAGACCGCTCTTGAGGGCATACAGTGCTTCCGCGGCTTCCTCCGCAGCATAGGTATGCCGATAAACTTCAAGGAACTAGGGGCCAAGGAAGAGGATATCCCTAAGCTGGTGGACAAGCTAGGTCTCGGTGACGGAAAGACCGGCGGCTTCGTTCATCTCTCCGCACAGGACGTTGCAACTATATACCGCATTGCAGCTCATGCCGAATAATCAGCGCTTAAACCTCATATCCCCTGCAAACAGTGCAGAAGAGGCTATTAGCAATGGCATGGCTCGGCTACCGAACTGACATACAGCCAAAGCCGATAAGGCTATATTCAAAATTCCTAACGCCTTCATGGCAAGGAAGGCTGTGCGTTCACACGCTCTCCCTTCTGTAAGGGTGCATATTAACGCACCGCCGTCAAGGCTGTAGTAAGGCAACATATTGTACATGGCAGTGGAAAGGTTCAGCAGCGGAAATATACCGTCGCAGTCAGAAAGCTTCATAACAGAATAAACGACAATATTGGCGGTAGGTCCCGAAAGCAGCACGAATATGCTGCTTCGTAGTGGGATCGTGCCGCCTTTTTGTGTGACAATACGTATCCCTGCAGCGCTCAGGTCCACAGCCCTGACGCTACCGCCGCAGAGTGCAATAGCTACAAGATGTCCTGCTTCATGGATGGCGCATACCGTGTAGAAAGCTAATATGAGACTGCTGCTTCGAAAGAGAAATATCAGCGCATTGAAAACGAGAAAGGAAAAGTGTATGCGGACTGCCGTTCCAGATATCCTAATGCTTATCAATATAGTCTATCAACATATCTATGGGATTAGGCATGATCTCTCCCCTGTCAGCCGAAAGGCTTTTTATCCTGCCGAACACCTCTTCCGTTATTTCTGGTCGGAATATCCTACCTCCCACAAGCAAAGCCGCAAGGAGTATACATATCACTGCCTGCATGGCTATGATGTCGTCCGCTCTGTTTTTTTGTTTTCTGTCATATTCTGCCATAAGGGCTTCCGTGCTGTCTCTGTCGTACTCATCTTTCAATTCATCGTTTCCCATAACATCACCTCAGTAATACTTATGCAAAAAAAATCGAAAAATGCAAAAATACCCATGGTTTTTCTCATTTTTTCAGTTCATAATACTATTGCGGAGTTATTCCGCACTCAAAAATCAGAGGTAAATGCTTATGAAGATGAATGCTTCCGCTGCATTGCTAACTGCGGCTGCTTTGCCATGTTCGGTGGTATACGCTGCCGACTGCTCAAAGACAGGCTACGGTCAAGGCACCGCGGTCGATGAAAAGAACCGCCCCCTTGACGCAGTGCAGTTCAACAGCCGATTTGGCGACCTTGATGCCTTCGCCCTGTCGGAGGACGATAAGAGAATAATCATCACCTTTGATCAGGGCTATGAAAACGGCTATACCGCAAAGATACTTGATACGCTTAAGGAAAAGAAAGTACAAGCGATATTTTTTCTGACAGGTCCATACGCAAAAACAGAGCAGGCTCTGGTACAGCGTATGATAGACGAGGGACATATCCTTGGAAACCACGGCATGACCCATGCAAGTCTGCCTGATCTGTCAGACAATGACGCAAGGCATGAGATACAGTCCCTGCACAGCTATATTCTGGACAAATACGGCTATCAGATGCAGTATTTTCGCTGTCCATGCGGCGAATACTCCGAGCACGCTCTCGAGCTCACCAAGGAATGCGGCTACACCACTCTTTTCTGGAGCAGCGCTTATGTTGACTGGAAAACAGACTGTCAACCCGATCCGGATGATAGTCTGAAAAAGATGACCGACGCGGCTCATGGCGGAGAGATACTTCTCCTTCACTCTGTTTCGGCTACAAACGCCGAGATACTCGGAGAGCTGATCGACAATTTCCGCGCTAATGGCTTTACGGTATAAATAATGGGACACGAAAGTGTCCCATTTTGCTTTATGACAGCCTTCCCTTGATAACAAGAGTACTTACTCCTGCCTGCACAGACCATACTCCTGTTGTATCTGACTGTGAGAAACTTGCCGCAGGTACGGTAACCTCTCCGTCAAGGCTTGTAAATACACCCGTATCCGGGTCGTAAGCATAGTTAGTTCCCGACACCCAGGGTGTTCCGTTGAACTCGGCTGTAAGTCCGCTTAGAGCAGGCGTGAAAGAATCGCTGAATACCACATTATCAGCGGCTTCTGCCGAAGCTGTTCCGAAATTCTGGATAATAAAGGTGTAAGTCACCTCTCCGTTCTCCTCAACAGCAGCAGGACTGAGAGACTTGCTTATTGCAAGGTCGATGCCGTCGCTGTAGGAAATAGTCTCGGATACTGTCACAGGCTCAAAGCCGGCACCGCTTATAACTGCGGTATTCTCTATATCAGCGTCTGTACCCATAGGCGCAAAACTGTTTGCGGAAGCTGCATATACCAGCATAGCATTGCCACCTGCTGGTACATTTATACCAGTCACCGTGAGTGGCGATATCGTTGTCACCGCAGGTTCTGGCTGCTTTACTCCGTTCACATAGTAAACGAGAGAGCCCTCTCTATAGGTCAGGGGAACAGCAGTACTGCCATCCTCTCCGAAGCTGTAGGCACCGAGGTCGTCTGTGACAGTGAGTCCGCTGTAGCAGACAGAACCAGAATTCACTATGCTTATCATATAAACGTTTTCGCTTTCCTGTGAATAGCTGTCAGAAACAGCATCCTTCTCTGCGGAAAGCACCTCAAGTATCTCGCCCGAGGTTATATTTGAGCTTGCCACTGTACCGTTATAGGACAAAGTAGCCTGATTATAGAAAGTCGCCATACATTTTCCTCCATATAGCGGATGTGCCGCTGTATTAAGGGAGGGAGCGCTTCCCTCCCTCATTAATATTATATGTCGACTCCTACTTCTTAGTGAATACTGCTAAATGATGATACCGCTGAAATGGTCTATCTCGTGCTGTATTATCTCTGCCTCAAAGTCCCTGAATATTCCCCGTCGGCGCTTAAACTTTCTGTCCATGTATTCCACTGTTATGATACGGTGACGAGTTACTGGACGTAAACCGCTAAGGGAGAGACACCCCTCCTCAGTATCGTATGTCTCCTTTGAACGATCAACTATCACAGGATTTATCATTGCAATATACTCTTCACCTATTAATGCTACAAGTATGGTCTTATGTACTCCTATCATATTTGCAGCCATTCCCACACAACGATCCTCATTTGCCTTTACCGTGTCGAGAAGGTCGCGTACTGCCTGCATATCCGCTCTCGTTGCAGGCTCAGACTTTACGGAAAGTACCGCTTCGTCCTTGACTATATCTTTTACCATAAGATATTCCTTTCCAAATAAAAACGGGACAGCCGTGTCCCGTTTTTTATCATTTTATTTCAAGAAATGCCTTGAAATTGTCTGCAAGTATCATCTGATTCTCTTTTTCGTTAAAGCCAAGCTTCAGGAAGCGCATGAGCTCGTCCTCATGACTCCACATGGGGAAATCAGATCCGAAGAAGCAGTTTTCGATACCATACTCTCTTATTATTCCTGCGGCTCTCTCGGGAGTGAGAAAGGCAAGAGAGCTGCTGACGTCGAATCTGACATTTTCAAGTCCAGGAAGGATCCTTTCAGCTGCGTCCCATTGCTGATAGCCACCGAGATGAGCAGCAAGTATCTTAAGCTTTGGGAAATTGTCGTGTATCCTCTTTATACGTTCAGGGGCAGAGTAATCATATCTTGCGTCGCCGCAATGTATAAGCAGAGGAAGTCTTCCCTCCATGAGCTCGTATATTCTGAAAGCCTCGGGAGAATCAGCGTTGAACTTCTGAAAATCAGGGTGAAGCTTCACACCGTGGAGCCCAAGAGATATTATCTGCTCTATATCACCTTCAAGGTCCTCTGAATCCGCATGGGTAGTACCGAATCCGTAAAAGCACTTGTGCTTATCACACTCTCCAGCGATATATATATTGATATTGCTTGTCTGCCTCGGGCTTGTGGCTGTTGAACACACAAGATATTTTTTAACGCCAATCCTGCTGCCGGCTTCGATGAGCTTCTCGCTGAAGCCTCTATTATTCATCGGTATGCCGTAAAAATGTCCTATACTGTCCGTAGCAGTATCGGCTATCTTTTCAGGAAATATATGAGAATGAGCGTCTATTATCTCATATTTTCCGTAAACCTCAGGGTTCATTATATCCATCTCCTAAAATACAAATTCAATGAACATTATAACCTATCCGTGGGTAAAAGTCAAGACGTTATATAATACTCATCACCTATAGGCAGTTATCACCTTTCCTCAAGGCGTCCCTTTGCAGCGCTTTCCTTCTCGATGTCAATTCGTTCGAGAACTATCTCACGTCCTGCGATGCGGAAGCCTATCTCCTGATAGAAGCTAACTCTGACGTCTAGAGCAAGGAGATACGCCCTTTTTCCAAGCCCGTTGAAGAACTTTGCTAGCCATTTCAGAAACTCCCTTGCGTAGCCCCTTCCCCTTGCAGCTGTATTTGTAGCTACCTGTCCGATAAGGACTGTGCTGCCTATATCAAATACTGCCGAAGCCGTTGTGGAATTGCGATAGGTAAACACACGGCTGATACCGTGACGACAGCGGTGTGAAGTATCCGTGTACCAAAGAGAAAAATCCGCTATATTTGGAAAGCCCTCACAGAGTATCTTGTATACATCAGGAAGGCTGGGATTGAACTCAACGTGCTCCTCGATAGCTTCAAGAGGCGTATCATCGGGGATAAGTTCAAAAATTGTACGGTTAAGCACCTGATAACGGTCCGGAATGGTTATACCCTCCAGTATCTTTTGGTCGCCCTCGATACGGAAGGGAAGATTCATACTCACAAAAAGGTCTATCTCGTCATTGGGTTCGAGCTTTCCGTCGCCGCATATTATAAGTGTGGAGTTGATGATAAACATGAACCCCGTACCGATACCATCGGTTATCTTGTAGAAACGGCAGAATTCATAATTCGGACCGTATGCTCTCATGTATGCAAGCATTTTCTTTCCAGAGAGCGTTTTGTTGAGCAGTACGCGGTCAAGCTCATGCTCATGTTCAATCAGCTTTATCATATCTCATGTATCCTTCCGATAAGAGATTTTACCAGTTTATATGTATTTTCAAGGTCGGAATAATTTATCACTGAAGAAGCCGAATGGAGATACCTACACGGCAATGATACAGCCATTGTACGTACTCCGCCTGCGCTAGTATGTATGACTCCGGCATCGTTTCCACCTGCTATCATGGTCTTTGTCTGACAGGGTATGCCCTGCTCTTTAGCAATATCAAAGGCAAGGCGGTAAAGCTCCTTATCGTACATGGTATGCCTGTCCATAAATGATACCACCGGTCCCCTTCCGACCTCGCATACCCTTTTTGCACCGGAAGCTCCGTCGATGTCCGCAGCCGTGGTGGATTCGAGGACTATGGCATAATCGGGAGCTACAGAATAGGCAGAGGCAACAGCTCCGCGGAGACCTACCTCCTCCTGTACATTAAACACAAAATATGTATCATATTCAAGATCCTCGTGCAGGAGCTCTGTCATAATGGTACAGCCTGCACGGTCGTCTAGAGCCTTGGACTTTATACAGCCGCCCATTTCAACAAACTCCGAGTCAAAATAAGCGCAGTCTCCGAGAGAAACGTATTTCTCAGCCTCAGCCTTGTCCGCAGCACCGATATCTATGTATAGGCTGTCGGTCTTGGGAGCCTTTTCGCGCTGCTCCTTGTTGAGATTGTGTACAGCCGTAGAGCCTACAACTCCACTGATACGGCTTTTTCCCACTCTGACCTGCCTGCCTATAACAACAGACGGGTCGATACCACCAACATTTCCGAAGCAGAGAGTACCGTCAGGACGGATATATGTTATAATAAAGCCCACCTCGTCTGTATGCGCACATACCATGAGCTTCTTTTGTGGAGTTTTCCTTCCCTTTTTGAAGCAAATAAGATTTCCGAGATTATCTACTCTATACTCGCATAGATCATTTATTTTGCTTATTATAAGCTCGCGCACAGAGCTCTCGTCGCCTGAAACTCCGTCCGCAAGACACAGATCTTTTAACAGCTCCTTCATTTTATACCCTCCCTTATGAATCCTGCAAGCAGCTTAGCGGTTAGCTCAACGTCCTCAAGGTCTATGACCTCAACGGGAGTATGCATATTTCTCAGAGGGATGGATACCGTACAAGCCTTCGCACCGCAGCAGTTCACGGAATAGCGGTCGGCATTGGTAGAGGTAAGTCCATTCATTACCTCTCTCTGGAAGGCGATCTTCTCAGCCTCAGCCGTCCTTATAAGCTCGTCGCTGATCTCACGGGACAAGGTGGGAGAAATACCTATCATGGGACCCTTTCCGAGGTAACCGCACTTGCTCTCTTCCTCACCTATAGCGTAGGCAAAACTTACATCAACAGCTATGGCAATTTCAGGATTCACCTCAAAAGCACTGATTTTGGCGCCGCGCTCCCCTACCTCTTCCTGAGCAGAGAATATTACCGTAACATTGTAAGCTAAAGGCTTATCCCTAAGAAGTTCAAGTGCGTAAAGTATGGAAGCAACTCCACAGCGGTCGTCAAGAGCACCTCCTGTGATGCGTCTGCCAATAAGGTCACGGCAAGTCACATCAAAGGTAATGCTGTCCCCTGCTTCAATTACTTCTTCAAGCTCAGACTTGGACATACCTGTGTCTATTGCAACGTCCTCCATTTCAAGGACCCCGCTATCTCCGTTGGTGAGATGAGGCGGAACGGAGCAGATAACTCCCTTTATATCCCGCTTTCCATATATTACAACAGGCTGTGCTGGAAGAAGCCTGCGGTCTATGCCACCTATATTTCCGACTTTCACAAAGCCCTCGTCCGTGATATATGTTACGATAAATCCCACCTGATCTATATGAGCGTCCAGCACCAGCAGAGGAAGTCCCTCCTTATGAATGCCGAAGCGTCCAATCACATTTCCATTTATTATCTCTGCATCGGGACAGTATTCCTTGAGCATAGTGAGAGCAAGCTCCGCTGCGCATTTCTCGCTGCCGGAAGCACCGCTGGCTTCTGCAAGCGAGATAACGGTCTTTTTTATATCCATTGCCTTTTTCCTTTCGTAAGGTGTTTAAAGTTCAGTTTCTATTATATCACATCATGCGGTAAATAGCAATATTCGCTGAAAAAAAGTTGCTGTTTTTTATAAACTGGCGCGGATCAAAAACAGCAACACGGTAATCTGCCGCACAGCAGACAGACAAATGTTGTACTGACGAAACCTCTCTTGCATAAGTGTGGCAAAAATGGTATAATCATACTATGAATATACTCAGGAGGTACTGTATGAATATAAACGATACTATGCACGGATTTAGGGTAACACGTATAGCTCCTGCCCCGGACTGCGGCTCGAAATTAATCGAGATGAGCCATGAAAAGACGGGAGCAAGACTGATATGGCTGAAAAACGATGGTGAGAACAAGCTCTTCTCAATAGCTTTTAGGACGCCGCCCTCGGACGATACGGGAATATTCCACATACTTGAGCACTCTGTACTCGGAGGCTCAAAGAAATACCCAGTGAAGGAGCCGTTCCTTGAGCTCATGAAGGGAACTATGAACACATTCCTGAACGCAATGACATATCCCGACAAGACTGTATTTCCCGTTTCCAGCAGAAACGATACGGACTTCATGAATCTTACTAGGGTCTATCTCGATGCTGTGTTTGATCCTGCCATATACTACAATCCCAACATCTTCTATCAGGAGGGCTGGCACATAGAAATGCGTAGCGAATCTGATACTCCAGTATACAAGGGCGTAGTCTTCAATGAGATGAAGGGTGCTATGTCATCAGTGTACAGCCGTATGGAATCGGAGATGATGAACGCCCTCTATCCGGACAGTTGCTACCGTTTCGAGTCCGGAGGACTTCCCGAAGCTATAACCGACCTTACATATCAGCATTTCATAGACGGTCACAAGACTTACTACCACCCGTCAAACTCCTATATATACCTTGACGGTCCAGTCGATATAGACGCAGTGCTTGAACTAATCGACGGCGAATACCTCAGCCGCTTCGAAAGGCGCGAGGTAAAAAGTGAGATACCCGTCCAGAAGCCCATACCTTCCTCCGTCAAGAAGGCTTACTACGAGATATCCGCAGACGAGGATGAAGCTGCTCATACCTACTACCTATCAGGCAAGATACTCGGAGGCTACGAAGAACGCGAAAGAATAACGGCAGCCGCCATCCTCGGCGAAGCTCTTACAGGTTCAAACGACGCTCCCCTGAAACGCGCCGTCCTTAATACGGGACTCTGCCTTGACGTTTCACTCGATGTCAGCGACGGCATATTCCAGCCCTTCGGCTGCCTCTGTATAAACAACACCGACGAAGAGAACTGCGACAAGCTGAAAGAGGCTATCCGTGCCGCAGTTACTGAGCTCTGTGAAAACGGCATCGACCGCAAGCTCCTTAAAGCTGCTATAGACCGCCATGAGTTCCGTTTTCGTGCAGGCGGAGAGCCGCGAGGTCTCACAAGGAATATTTCCGCACTTTCTGCATGGCTCTATGGCGGTGATCCTCTCTCCTACCTCGAATTGGGAGAGGTATACAATTCTCTCCGTAAAAGAACTGATACTGGCTACTTTGAGAATCTTCTTAGAGAATGGCTCCTTGACGATGACAACCGTGCAGAGCTGTACCTCTTGCCATCTCGCACCTACGGCGAGGAACTGAAAAAAGCCGAAGAAAAGCGCATAGCTGAGGTAGTCGGCAATCTTGCCTGTGAAGAGCGTTCCGTTATTATCGAGCAGAACAGACAGCTCGACGAATGGCAACAGTCCGTGGATACTCCAGAACATATTGCCACCATGCCCCACCTTGCCATTTCAGAAGTAGACGAAAAGCCAATCGCTTACGAAACATCTGAGGAAAAGGTATCCGGCGTTACTATTCTCCGCCACCCTGCCTCAGATACGGGCATAACCGCACTTAATCTCTATTTCTCCCTTGCAGACCTCTCCGAAGATGAGCTGTCTGCCGCTGCCGCAGCGACAAAACTTTACGGAGAACTGCCGACCAAAAGGAGCTCCGCCGCCGAACTCCAGCGCAGGATAACAGGTACTCTCGGCGAGATCTACTTCACTGTAAGCGTATTCTCGCGTAATGGCGTTAAGGATAAATGCTCCCCCTACTTTATGCTGACCACTCGTTTTCTCGACAGAAATACAACCGAAGCTCTCGACCTTATTTCCGAGATACTCACAGAAACAAGCTTTGACGATACGGACACCGTTCGCGAGCTTCTCATGCAGTCGGACGAGAATTTCAAGCAGTCGATCATCGCAAACGGTCACACCTGCTCAATGAGCCGCGTCCGTGCAGCGCTCTCCGCAGAAGCTGCCGTTTCCGAGCTTGTTTCGGGCTATGAGGCATACAAGCGTCTCCACGAAGCAGTAAAGGCTCCGGAAAAGCTGACAGAAACCATAAAGTCACTCAGCCGTATCTTCTGCACCTCCCGTCTCTGCGCAAGCGTAACGAGCACAGGCAATGTCTCAATAGAGCCCCTTCTGAAAGCTCTCCCCACCGGTGAAAAGCCGGCAAGCGAGGAAATGAGCTTCACTCTTGACATACCCGAAAAACAGGGAATCATTATCCCCTCCGGCGTATCCTACTCGGCTATGGTTTTCCCCGACGACTCGGCAGACAAGGCTGTACGCAGCGTTCTCTTCCGGGCACTTTCCCTCGAATACCTCTGGAACGAGGTCAGAGTAAAGGGCGGAGCCTACGGCACAGGCGCTTTCATGGACGCAAAGGGAGAGCAGTCCTTCTACTCATACCGCGACCCCTCCCCTGCCGCGACCTTAGATACATACCGCAGGTCTGCGGACTTCATTAACAGCTACTGCAGCGGATCCCCCGATATAACGCAGTATATCATCAGTAGCATAGCCAAGGACGAACCTCTCATGTCAGACGGCAACAAGAGCCGCCACGCGGACGGTCTGTGGTTCAGAGGCATAAGCTATGAAGAAAGGGCCGCTGAAAGGAAGCGTATGCTCAGCGTAACTGCAAATCAACTGAAAGAGGCGGCGGAAAAGCTCCGCAGCTTCGGAAATATATGCGTAATGGGCAGTGAAGCAGCTATGGAAGGTCTCGGACTTACCGTCGAGAGTCTGACATAAACCGATAAAAAGCAAATCAGCCATAAAGAAGCATCAAAAAAACTTCTTTATGGCTGTTGTTATTATCAAATTTAAGTGTAATTCATTGTTTTTATCAGAACAGGATATCCTTGAAGCAGAGTTGCGGCTCATTTTTATCAAAGTCCCAGCTATGAAAAGAATCACCGTGACAGAACTCCTTCTGGTCACACTTCTGACAGACAGCATTATCGTCAGAGAGATCTCGTCTGAATATCTGGAACTTATTCTCCCACACCTCGCTGAATCTGTCGCGAAGGATATTGCCCTGTACGAACTCCGGACGGCGTTCGATATCGAGACAGGCAACTATATCGCCGTTAGTGCTTATACTTGCAGTGTAAAGACCTGCGGTACACAGATAGTACCAATCCCTCACCTCGCGCTCGTACTCCATGCCAAGGTAATGGCTGCAACCATAAGCCACCGGCTCGCCCGATATCCTCTTGCTCCTTATAAATTCAAACAGGGTTCTGTAATCGTCATCTGTGAGAAGTAGCTCTGGAAAGGTTTTGGCACGTCCCATAGGCTCCATATTTACAACTCTCCATGAGTCGATATCCATTTCGTTAAATATACTGAAAAGCTCGTCAAGCTCGCCTATACTCTTATGAGTAACGACTGTCGTGACCTGAACGTGCTCGAAGCCGCCGATGCGGATAAGGCTCTCGATGCCCTCCATTGCTTTTTTATAACCGCCGGGAGTTCTTCTGAAAGCGTCATGTGTCTCTTCAAGGCCGTCGATGCTTATAGAAATAGTCTTCATTCCAACTTTTTTCAGCTCACGGGCGATATGGTCGTCTATGAGTGTGCCGTTGGAGGTCATTCCCCACTGGAAGCCAAGCTCGTTTGCTGCTCCGAGAATATCGAAAAAATCCTTTCTGAGAAGGGGCTCTCCGCCAGTGATATCGAGCATTTTGCCTTTTGTGGACATATCCTCCTTAAGCTGCGTCAGAAAAGTGCGGTACTGCTCCACTGTCAGTTCATCGGAGGGTACCTCTCCACATTTGCTTCCGCAATGCAGACATCTCTCGTTGCAACGTAGGGTAAGCTCAAGGAAAAGATTGCGTAGCTGAGGTTTTTTCATAAGAGTGCTACGGTAATCCCTCATCTGCTCGAGATGAGTGCGTTTCATATTGATATCGAGCATATCAGTCTTCCTCTTCCTCGCGCTCTAATTCCTCCAGTATCGCACCTGCCTCTTCTATCTCCTCCAGAGCCTCATCAATAGCCTCTTTTGTCCTTTCGATAGACGGCTTTACACCATAGAGCGATATGACTACATCGCCTCTCGGATCATAAGCAGTAGTAAATGTTGTTGTCGTTGTGGTATCGTCCTTCTCCTTGAGGGTAGTCTTTTCGGACAGTATGCTTCCACTGTCGTACTCGCTGAAGTCCTTGATAGCTCCGAGAAGGAACCTCTGCAGGAGCACAAGGTCTGAAACGTCTACTTTTCCGTCAGAATTGATATCGCTGAGGAGCTTTGCCCTCTTGTCCTTATATTCGTCGAAGAGAATAGCTCTTCTAAGTGCTATTGCGTCAAAAGTATCAACAATGAGATCTCCGTTGACGTCGCCCTTCATTCTAGAATCTATATCCTCGTCAGGATCGCTTACTGTAGTCGTTGTTGAACCGAATACCCAAGGCGGACCATAAAGGGTCTGAGTAGTCGTAGCAGTCATCTCATGGTAATCGGAAGTTGTAAATGTGGTAGTACCGGGTACCCACGGAGCACCGTAAAGTGTCTGTGTGCTTGTGGTAGTAAGGTAAGTCATATTAGCCGAAGTAACAGTCCCTAAATTCTCCCCGTCGTCATCCTTTTCCTTGTTCCAGTCAGAATCCGTGAGGGTCAAGGACTCCACAGGATCTACCTTTGGACGGTTAATTCCTTCATTCTCTGAGCAATCGGCAGGAAGTGCCGACATATTTGCCGCTGCAAACATTGCCGCAGTCATAACGGTAAAGATACTTTTTTTCAATTTGAACCTCTCCTCTCATAATCAGGCGTGCAGTGCAATCTACGTCTGAGCTTTATTTTTCTGGAGAGAGAAACTTACTAACTCCCATGCAGCTCATCTCTCCAGTGGTTACTTATATTTTACTCCATATATGGTCATTTGTCAACTATAATCTTGAAAAAGGTACATAAAAATTATTTAATATGCTCCTGCTATATGCGGTATTTATAATAAATATTTAACTATCTGTTGAGAAAAAAACTTTTGAAAAAGTTATTCCTTAAATTCCTTAAACCTTAAACTCCAAAACTTCTTTTTTATTTTACTTTAATTATGTCGCTTAAGTAATAAAAAAGACCTGTAAGTATACAGGTCGCCTCTATCAGGTTGTAAAATCAGATAAAAGTATTTGGAAAGAAGCACGGGGTGCCTTCCTGTAGCACAGGGAAATGTCACGCATTTACAGGGAAGCGTGCCTCAGTCATAGATAACTTTCTTCAGAAAGTTCCATACCGATGATTTCATATAGATCTTAGATATACTTATCTCACTTATGCATGAACATTTTTTAATCATCGTCTTCTTCATCATAGAATACATTATAGTTCACAGCGCGGTGACTGTAGGTACTCAGTACAAGACCTATCATAGCGTACATACTCATCAGAGCCGTACCGCCGGCGCTAACGAATGGCAGGGGTACTCCGATAACAGGAGCAACTTTCAGAACCATACCTATATTCATGACGCAATGTGTAAAGATCAGTCCGAAGGCGCCCATGCATATAAACTTTCCGAGGTGGTCGCGACATACCCTGCTGTCGCCGAATATTTTCAGGCAGATATAGGTAAGAACTATGATTATGCCCACTGTGCCGATAAAACCAAATACCTGACCTGCATAAGTGAATATGAAGTCATTGTGTATCTCTGGAACAGTTATATAGTCATCTGGCTTGCCGAAAAGTCCCTTTCCGAAAACTCCTCCCGACTTCAGGGCTGCAAGTCCCAGATCCTGTTGATACTCAATATACTCAGGGTCTGTACCGGGATGAAATAGTATCAGTATACGCTTTTTGTGGAATTCGCTCAACGCAAAGAACCACATTCCCGCAAGTCCAGCTGCAATAACAAAGGGAGCAGCCGCGATGTACTTCCATGATATCTTTGCGGAGCATATCATGAAGGCAAAGATGCCTGCAAATACTATAGCCGTTCCGTAGTCGCCCTGTAAGCCAACTATGCCGATAGGTATCATGCCGTGTATGACTATGAGCAGAATATGCAGTGGCTTGTTCATTTCCTCCTCGTCACGGGAAAGGTGGTAGGCGAAGGTAAGTATGAACGCCAGCTTCAATATCTCTGAAGGTTGAAACTGTATAAATCCGAGATTAAGCCACGCCTGATCGTCGGCCCCCTCTCGCCTGTAGCCAAGACCTGTAAAGGTAAGGGCAGTCATTCCGAGAGTCACAGGCACGAATACCACCCAAAGCTTTACTAGCTTTCGGTAGTCTATGAAGGATATCACTATGGCTGCGATAAGTCCTCCCACCATAGAAAACGCCTGTGTTTTCCAGTAGCTAGAGCCCACGGTCTCAAGCACCTTGTTGTATGTTATTGAATATATGAGCAGTGTGCTTATGGAAGCGCAGAGCGTGACTGCAAAGAGCAGTCCTGCATCGATGCTGTGCTTGCCAGAAGGTAGCTTTTTGAATGCAGATTTCATTGTCTCTCCTTAGTTTCTTTATATATCTTGTCTTTTAAAAGTGCAGCAAAGCTAAGAATTAAGAATTTAGAAAAGCGTACAATTAACTCCTGAACCGAGCAATCGCAGCCGTATATGACTTACGTATCACCTCTGAGCCGTCTATAATAGTCTTTACGACCTTGAGTATCTTGTCGTAAGCTCTTACACTGAGCCCGAGACTGTCACCTTGTATCTATGGCATGTATACCTACGCTTGGAATGTCAGTTATAGCCAAAGAAACATGGATTTATAGTTCCGATAAACATTATTGTACAGGAATATGTGACCATTTTTTAAGCACGGTGCCGCCCGCAAAAACTGCGGAGGCGATAGTATTATGAGGCATGCAGAATGGTCTTCTGGTTATTATGGGCATTTCCAGCGTCATTAATCTAGAAAGGAATGTAATTTTGCAATTTCGATGGCTTCCTCAAAGGCTAGGAACAGGAATATGGAAGGTATACGCTTTGCAAACATAATATATACTCCTTATCTGAATTTGAGCTTACTGTCCGCTATCCTTGAAGCCTTGCCGGATCTCGGCTTGAATATGTCCTCAGGCGCAGAACTGTTGAGCTTTCTCCTAACGGTTATCTCCGGCATATCTCCGAGCCCTTCTGTAGGATTGGGATTTTTCACCGTCTGCTGTACAGGAGCTTTGTTTATACCTGTCAATGGTATTGCCTGCGGTCCCGGAGACTGCGTATCTGTTGTTGAATTACTGTGCTGTCTTGAAGCGTACCATTCCTCGAATTTTTTCTGCTCCTCTTTCCTCGCTTCATGCTCTACAAGTATAAGGCTGAACATCGGGAATCCCTCAGTCTCGGAGAGCTGCTTGTAATCGAAGTAATCAGCGTAGGCATTGTACCCGAATACTACTCCCATACCGCCTATGATAAAGGTGAAGATATCGAATACCGTATATCTGTAAACAATACAGCTTATAAACATAGCCGCATATATCATCAGAAGAACAAAATGCAGTACCTTGCGCTTCCCGCAGCCCAACAGGGCCATCAACGCAAGACCTATGCACAGTATCACTTGAATGCAGCATCCGCTCAGAGGCAGGTAGTCGTAACTTCCGCACACAAGTATGGGTATCCATCCTATCACCTGCACTGGATTACCTAAGAAAGAAATGACAGCCAGCCAAAAGCTTACCACAAGGGTATACTTGAATAACCGGAAGCCATTTTTTTCTATTGCCTCCAGTCTTCCCCTGCACGCAGGATAGTGTGCATGGTCTGGCTTTTCCGTAATAGTCGGATTTTTTATATCAAACATATCTTATCTCCATTGTCATCTATGGATCACAGCGCTACATATCTATACAGCGCTAAAAAACTACTATATAGTATAAGTATACCACTTTTCGGCTGCATTGTAAATATATTTCTCGAATTTTAAAGCATGAAAAAGAGCCGTCACTCGGACGGCTCCGGAACTATTTTCTTCTTGTACCGTTTTTTCTGTCGGTACTACGCTTGAGGTCGCACATACGCTCCTCGCTGGTCTGCTTAAAACGAGACATCATATCCTCGAAAGTCATTTCAGACGGAGGGATAGTTTTCTTTGGTTCCCAAACCACAGGCTTGCTTTTCTGAGCGCGTTCATTGTTTCTTTCACCTTTGTCGAAGGAATGCTCACCCTTGTCGCCCTTATCGAAGCTCTTTTCGCCGTTTCTCTCAAACTTTCCCTGACCCTTGTCAAAGCGCTTCTGACGAGGCTGTACGTCACCGTTCTCTGAAGCCTTCTTTATCGAAAGGCTGACCTTGCCGGCTTCGTTTATGCCTATGACCTTTACCTTAACATCCTGTTCCTCAGAGAGATGCTCGTGGATATCGCTGACATATGTATTTGCGATTTCGGAAATATGTACCATTCCGGTACCACCCCCGTCGATATCGACGAAAGCGCCGTACTGTGTTATACTCTTGACCTTGCCATTGTAGATCTTACCAATTTCCAGCTGCATATTTATTTTTTACTCCTTTATAAAAGACCTGTCTTCGCAGATCTTATTAATCCCTGGTAGTGTCGTAGAACCTGCGCTCATCAGGATAGGCATAATGTCTGTCCTCAAGTGCAACCTTTTCCATATAGGCATGAAGATCATCACTGTCGAGAACGCGCTGCAGCTCGGCATTTTCAGTCTCATAAGCATTTATCTTAGTCTGTATCAGCTTCATCTGCTCCTCTTTTTCACTGCAATCCTTCTGTGTAGACGCAATAAGAACGCCGCAACCAATTATAGCTGCAACCGCTGCGAGCTTTACGAGTCCGCTGTTGAACAGACCTTTTTTATTATGTTTCTCATGTTTCATTTTTTTCGGCAACGTTTTTCACGTTCTTTCTCTTTTTATTTTCCATTTTATTATACAACAGATACCGCCCGTTTAGCAATACTATTTGTATATTTTTAATTAATTTAACGATAATTCGGTGATTTCTAACAAATTTAACAGTTGCTTTTTTACACAAAGGTGCAAAAACCAGCTCCAATGGTCGGACAACAAGCTTGAATAACGTCCCTGCAGCGCTAAAAAGCTTCCTTATAGTCCTGACGACCACTCTTCCAACAGTAACATAGTAAACCGAAAAGCCAAGAACATTCCCTACAACATAATACAATCTCAGATCACCCTTTGCAGCCGCAGCCGAGAAGGCAGTCAGGGCCGTCCCGTAAAGTCCAAGAAAGACTATATCTTCCGCGCTTGTAAGGATATCGTTATGCCGAACTATTAACCTGAAAGCGCGGATAACATCAAAAGCTACTCCAACAACCGCTCCGCCAAGGCAGGAAAGCCCGAAGAGCCGCACCTCCTCACTGAGGGTAAAATAAGTATCAGGTATTATCATCTAAACAGCCTTCCTAGAGCGGAGATAGGTCCCTTTTTGTCCCTGTCGCCATATATTAGAGCCCAGACGTCGCCTGTTATCGTCATATCTCCAGTTTCAACGCTCATTGCATCAATATGCAGCTCACGCCCCTGCACGGTCAACTCTCCCAACTGAGTATACAGGCTTATCTCCTTTTCGTCGAAGCTGTCAACATCTGTAATGCCCGAAATAGTCAAGCTTTTGCGGTTCTCAAGTATAATATTATGATTCTGTTTCACAGTCTTGTCCTGCATGGTCTTACCTCCGATATTTGATAATTAAATTCTATTCGAAGAAATGTCACGATATGCAAAATCTCTACGGAACAAAGGAAGTCAATATTTCCCATTTTAAGACAGACATTGATTTGCCTTTCTTTTCATGGTATAATTAGTGTATGCAGTAACCGCCGCAGAGCGTTAAACAATGACAAGCAAAGATAATTTCCAAGGAGGGCAACGGTATGAAAAAGCGTTACAGCATTCCTCTGACAGTCATAGCAATAATGATAATTCTCAACGTATTGGCGCGACTATGCCATCCCTTCGCGGATTTTTACGTAACAAGAATCTTCCCGTACATATCGTCGGCTGTCTCATTTGTGACTGGACTGCTACCATTCTCCCTCGGAGAGATGCTGACTGTGGCAGCCATAGCACTTGTTATCATAGGAGTGCCGCTTTTGCTGATACTTCTTATTTTCAAGAGGGGCAAACGCCTGAAAACAGCTGCCTTCGCAGGCACCCTCACGCTGTGGATACTCTGCTACATAGTCACAACAGAGACCATGAATTGCTTTATCATGTATCAGTGTACGCCCCTTGCTGAAAAGTATTTTCCCGACGCTCACAAGCATACCGACGAAGAGATAACCGAGCTCTACGGTATTCTTATAGACAAATGCAACGAGTTGGCAGTTCAAGTGCCACGCGACGAAAACGACCAGTTCGTACTCACCTGCGATTTCCAGGCAGAAGCAAAAACAGCAATGAAACGTGCAGGGAGCATATATTCCCAGCTTGACGGCTACTATCCCAACGCTAAGCCGATACAGTTCTCATACTTCATGAGTCAGACCGATACCACTGGTATATACCTCCCTTACACCCTTGAGGCAAACTATAACGACGATATGGTACGGACGAACCTTCCATCCACAGTCTGCCACGAGCTGTCCCACCTGAAAGGGATAATACAGGAGGACGAAGCGAATTTCCTGTCCTTTATAGCCACTACCGGCAGCGATAACATAGAGTTTCAGTACTCTGGCTATCTCGACGCTCTAGAATATGTTGATATTGCAGTGTGCAGGAACGATATCGGACCCGCTTTGGAGCTGACGAGCAGCATATCTCAAAAAGTGCGAAACGACTGGTTTAGATTTCTCCCCGAGACCTACTGGGAGGATAATTCCGAAAAGGAGATAATCCCCACAGAGGCTGTCAGCGAGGCTTCAACCACATTTATTGATACTAATATCAAGATGAACGGCAGAGAAGAAGGCATACGCACCTATTCCCTTATGGTAAACCTGTTGCTTGATTACTATTTCCAGTAAAAAACAACGGACAGCGGTAAGAATATCGTACCTGCTGTCCGTTTTCTTATTGTATAGCCAAAGTCTCTGCTGTTCCGGCTGAGAGCTCCTCCGTTGAAGCCTGCGTATCCTGTTCAAGGGCTATTTCAGCAGTTTTCAGCTCTGTGAAGCGCATTTTCAGCTTATTGTTCGGCATTTCGAAGGTGCTGAGAATACCGTTTTCATCGACTGTAAGTACATAGTCTCCGCCGTCAAGGCTTCCCTTTATGCTAAGCAAGCCGTCATTTTCCTCTCCCGTCAGTTCAGCCGCAGTCGCATTGTCGTCCACCGCCTTCATAAGGTTAAGCATCATAGCCTTTACGGGTATCGCCGAACGAGGCACGGAAAAACTCAGGCCCTTGTAGGAGGCAATGACATTTCCCTCACTGAATTCGAGCTTTACGCCGCTGAGAGTATTGGGCTCGGAGAATTCTATCTCCCATACCCCGTCACCGAAGCGCTTTACCTCGCCACCTGCTTCAAGTCGATCGATAGTGATGCTTACTGCCGATGAGAACGCGCATCCGAGACCGTTTCTGCGTGAAGAGCTTCCGCCTCCGGTAACAGCGCAGGCTGTGAGACATACAGCGGCAGCAGCCGCAGCAGCGAATGCAAAAATCCTTTTCATAATACCAGCTCCAATCAAAGTATCGAAAATCCATTTTCACATCCGACCGATACGTCAAACGGTCAAATTATTCTTCTTTTCTCTTAGTATCCCGAATGCCTCGGGCAGGCTGTTTATGATATCCCTCGGCAGCATAGCTTCCATACCAAGCCTCTTTGCAGCCGTATCGCCTGCAAGTCCATGCATATACACTCCTGCGCAGGCTCCATCGAATATACCGCACCCCTGCGCGACCGCAGCTCCTATCATTCCTGCAAGTACGTCGCCGCTTCCGCCGACGCTCATTCCTGCGTTTCCAGTATGATTTGCAGCGGTAGAATGACTGTCAGCCACTACCGTACCTGCTCCCTTGAGCACCACGGTTATACCGTACTGCTCGGCAAACTTTTCCGCCGCAATGAGCCTGTTCTCGGCTATCATATCAGTGCCGCAGTTCAACAGACGCGCCATTTCCCCTGCATGGGGAGTTATGATGATATCCGTCTGCTTCTTCATTAGAATATTTATGTCCTTTGCAATGCAATTTATTCCATCTGCGTCAATAATAACGGGACACTTTGCGTTCTGGGTTATATACTTCATTAGCTCTATGGTGTCCGTAGTAACTCCCATGCCACAGCCAGCAACTACAGCATCGGCTTTTTCCATTGCCTCTGCAAGTAGCTCACGACTGCTGTCATAGAGCATGAAGCCGCGGTCGTCACAGTCCAGCTCAATGAACGTAGCCTCAGGAGCCAACACTGATACCGTGTCTATGCACTTCTCAACTGAGGCTAACCTAACAAGCCCTGCTCCGCTGCGAAGGGCTCCAAGAGCCGCAAATGCAGCTGCGCCACGCATAGATGAGCTTCCGGCTAAAATAAGGACTGTTCCAAAGCAACCCTTATGAGCGTCTCTTTCACGCTTTGGAGGATAAGCGGCAAGGAAATTTCTCTCGATACGGATATATTTCCTTTCACCGTCGAGTATATCCAATGCGCTCTTAGGTATGCCTATATCCGCAATAGTTACCTTGCCGCAATACTTTTTCAGCGGGAACTGCGACATTCCAGACTTTATGAAGCCAAATGTGATAGTCTCGTCCGCCTTGAATATTCCTACGGAAGCCGTACCCGTCGCACTGTTTCCTCCACTTGGAACATCTACCGCAATACGATATGCACCAGAACCGATGCCGAATATGCCGATGATGTCCTTGTCGAGCTGTCCGTGGAAACCAGTACCGAACACGCCGTCAACAAGCACCTGCGCACCAATGACAGCACCTTTGATAAGTCCCATTCTGCGCTTCTCGGAAAATAGTATATCGTCAAGGGGGTTCCTCTCGTGCTTTTCCCCAGATTTTTCATTGTTTCTGGGCTGTATAGTCATATAATCCAGCTCTGCCGCTTCTATAGCAGCTTCAACAT
>NZ_JAGCFH010000184.1 GCF_017650195.1 Ruminococcus sp.
ACCTCAAGAATGAGCCTCATGGTAAGTTCTCACAGGCTGAAGCAGTATCTGCTAAGTGGGATGATTCAACAGACGAGAATAACTGGAGATATGCTGCAAGCCGTTGCGGTAAGGCAATCCTTGATGTTAATCCAAATCTCCTTATCATGGTAGAGGGTGTTGAATGCTATCCAAAGTTTGAAGAGGGCGCTGACTGGAGCACTCCTTCCGTTGACTATGCAAACTACGATAAGCCCAGCAAGGTATGGGGCGCATGGTGGGGAGCAAATCTCCGCGGCGTAAAGGATCATCCCGTAGATATCGGTCAGTACAACAAACAGATAGTTTACTCTCCTCATGATTACGGTCCGGGAGTATGGGAGCAGAAATGGTTCTATCTTGATGATCCCAGCAAGACCTTTACTCGTCAGACACTTCTTGACGATTACTGGTACGGTACATGGGCATATCTCGTTGAAGAGAATATGTATCCTCTCCTTATCGGCGAGTGGGGCGGCTTCGTTGATGCTGAGCATGACACCACAGGCGAGAATGTTCACTGGCTAACAGAGCTCCGTGATTATATGATAGACAAGCATATCCACCACACATTCTGGTGCTTCAATGAGAATTCATCGGATACAGGCGGACTTGTTTATGACAACTTCCAGAAATGGGATGACGTTAAGTACGAATTCGTAAAGCCTGCCCTCTGGCAGACAAATGACGGCAAGTTCATAAGCCTCGATCATCAGATACCGCTTGGTACAGCTGGAAACGGTATAACACTTTCCGATTATTATTCAGGTAGTTCAACACCTACCACAAGACCTACAACAACTACTTCAACAGGCACGACCACCTCTGTAACAACAACATCGGAGACTACTACAACTACCACAAGCTCCTCAGAGACTACTACAACTACTTCAACTACTACATCGTCAGATACAACGACAACCACAACATCAACTACTACCCTGACACATCCTCATTATAATTTTGAGAGTGTGATATCCTATCCTACAAAGACGGTATATACCGAAGGCGAAAAGCTTGACGTGGACGGATTTGTATTTGCTGTAACTTCGTCTTCCGGTGAGGCAACGACCTATGATTATAAAAAAGCAAACGGAGAGGTTTATTGCCAAGTTACAAACAAGGACGGAAATGAAGAGCAAAGCAGTATGTTCAATACACTTCCCGCAGGCGAATATACCGTAAAGATCATTTCTGCCGGACTGCATACACAGAATAATGTTTGCTATGGCATAGAGTGTTCGTATACAGTTACTATCGAACCTGAAAATACAAACAGTTCCGGTACGAATAATGATATTCTGTGGGGCGACGCGAACTGCGACGGCGGCATAGATATGGCAGACGCTGTTCTTATCATGCAGAGCCTCGCAAATCCCAACAAGTACGGTGCTGATGGCACTGACTCAAAGCATATCACAAGCAAGGGCCAGGAGCAGGCTGACGTTGATACATCCACAAAGGGCATCACTTCAAACGACGCCCTCCAGATACAGCTCTTCCTGCTGGGCAAGTTAAAGTCCCTTGATCCCAACGACTGAGAGCAGAATTGAATAATTACTGTGGCACGGTACGGTGAAAGCTGTACCGTGCTTTTTGTTATGTGGAAAAGATAATTAACTTGTAATTTAAATGTGCTTGACAATCATGAGAGGCTAAATTATAATATTATTGTAAATATTTTACGAGAAGGGTTATGTATGGAAAGATATTATTTTATAGAATTCAAAAAGTGGATAAAAGTATTGAAGGAAGACGAAACTCTCCAACCCAAAACGCCTAAAAAAACTACCTTGATCAGAAAAAGTCTCTTAGTTGCTTTTGTTATTATACTAATTTCTGCTTTTTTGATATCAGAATTATGGAAAGACAAACGCGGAATATTTATAGAAGCGGTGGCAGTGATTGTATTGCTGATTTTGTTAATAACAATGATTAAATATGAACAGCATTTGGTATGCAAAGATAATTATTCGTATTTAAACCATGATACATATGTAATATATTGTAAAAATATATTTGAAAACTTTAAAAACAACTTTAAAGTTGAAAAAACAGAGCATTTTGAGATGATACTCAAATCGGCAGAAGAAACTCGAGAAAAAATATACTCTTCAAGCGTAGCTCCGATTAAGGCTTTTGAAAGGTCGTAGAATTAGTATCTATTCCGTTGATAAGCGTTATTCTTACAAAAATTTTGGATATTTCATTTGAATTAAGGAAAGGTATATCAGTTCCGAGTAAATTAGCGGATAATATACAGACACAGGTGAATAGTTTTGAAATACTATTAATGAAACTATTTTGGTTTTTTGTTATAATAATAATAAGTGGCGTTATAGCATTTGTTTCTTCAAAGAGAGTAAGTAAGGACATAAAGCAATACGATAAATTTATTTATTATCTGAAAGGAGTAATAGAATATAACGAATTTTATAATAAAAAGAATGATCCCAATGAGCTGGGCGGCTAAGAAATAGCTGCCTTGCTTTTTTATGCGAAAAAAATCTTTACAAAGAACGGACTTTCTGATATAATTATACTGAGTTAATATGTATTGAAAAGAGGTATAGCTTTGGCTAACGATAAGATAAGAAACTTTTGTATCATAGCGCATATAGATCACGGCAAATCCACACTTGCCGACCGTATCCTCGAAAAGACCGAAACTGTTGCTATCCGCGACATGGAGGATCAGCTCCTTGACAACATGGACATCGAGCGTGAAAGGGGAATCACTATAAAAGCACGTGCGGTTCGTCTAAAGTATACCGCTCAGGACGGCGATGACTATATCTTCAACCTTATAGACACTCCTGGTCACGTTGACTTCAATTATGAGGTATCGCGCTCACTTGCTGCCTGCGAGGGAGCTATACTCGTTGTTGACGCTTCTCAGGGAATAGAAGCTCAGACACTTGCCAACACCTATCTTGCCATTGAGCATGACCTTGAAGTTGTGCCCGTTGTTAACAAGATAGACCTTCCCTCAGCTGATCCGGAAAGAGTCTGCAATGAAGTGGAGAACGTAATAGGTATACCTGCTATGGACGCTCCACGTATATCGGCAAAAATGGGTACCAATATCGAGGCTGTTCTCGAAAAGATAGTAACAGATATACCTGCACCTCAAGGAGACCCGGAAAAGCCTCTTAAAGCACTTATCTTCGACAGCTATTACGACTCATACAAGGGCGTTATCATATATGTCCGCGTGAAGGAGGGACGTGTGAAGGTGGGGGACAATATCCGCCTCATGGCTACTGGAGCAGTTTTCAACGTAGTAGAGGCAGGCTTCATGGACGCTTCAAACCTTGTGAACAATGGCAGCCTTGAAGCAGGAGAGGTAGGTTATATAGCGGCTTCTATCAAGAGTATCGGCGATACTCAGGTGGGAGATACCGTCACCAACAACGATAACCCTTGCGACGAGCCCCTTCCCGGCTACCGCAAGGTAAATCCCATGGTATTCTCTGGTATATATCCTGCTGACGGAGCAAAGTACGGCGACCTTAGGGAAGCCCTTGAAAAGCTCCAGCTCAACGACGCTTCGCTATCATTTGAGCCCGAGACCTCTATAGCTCTTGGCTTCGGCTTCCGCTGCGGCTTCCTGGGACTTCTCCATATGGAGATAATTCAGGAGAGACTGGAGAGAGAGTATAATCTTGACCTTATAACTACTGCGCCGTCGGTAATATACAAGGTCACTCTGACAAACGGCGAGGTACAGTATATTGACAATCCCACCAACTATCCTGACCCTGCGCTGATACAGACCGCAGAGGAGCCTATGGTAAAGGCAAGCATACTCTCACCGTCGGACTATGTGGGAAATATTATGGAACTGTGTCAGGACAGACGCGGCAATTTCAAGGACATGAAGTACCTTGACGATACTCGTGTGGAGCTTCATTACGAACTGCCGCTGAACGAGATAGTATACGACTTCTTCGACGTGCTGAAATCCCGTACAAAGGGATATGCTTCCTTTGATTATGAGATGATGGGCTATGTTCCAAGCAAGCTGGTGAAGCTTGATATACTCCTTAACGGCGAAGTGGTAGATGCTCTCAGCTTTATAATACACACAGACAAGGCTTATGCAAGAGCACGTAAAATAGCTGAAAAGCTAAAGGAAAACATTCCGCGTCAGCTCTTTGAGGTGCCGATACAGGCTGCGATAGGCGGCAAGATAATCGCTCGTGAGACTGTAAAGGCAATGCGCAAGGACGTACTTGCGAAGTGCTACGGCGGTGATATAACCCGAAAGAAGAAGCTGCTGGAAAAGCAGAAGGAAGGAAAGAAGCGTATGCGCCAGCTCGGTACGGTAGAGGTGCCGCAGGAGGCGTTCATGAGCGTTCTAAAGCTTGACAGCTGATAATAACGGAGGCTTGTATGGTAAACTATATCATTCTAGGACTGCTTGCGGTTATATGTGCCATAAGCTTGATTATCGTGATAACTGAATGCTTTGTGCCGAAAAACTCCGGTGTCGGACGTATGCTCCGCTCAGTTAGGATAAGGCTACGGGAGAAGTCTAGGACAAGCTTCTGCGTGACTGCTTTAGTTTTGCTGATATTTGGGCTTATCGTCCATGATAACTTCCCGAAGCTCTTATTTGCTATCGTTATACTGTTGCTTACGCTTATAATACTGCACCCTGAGGACTTTTTATGTGTTTTCAGGCATCGCAGAAGGGCTTCAAAAAAGAAGCGTCTCGGACTTACTCCGATGAATACAAAAACGGCTCCTGTAGCAAGACTTGCAAGGGAGCTGGAGACTGCTGATGTAGAGCCCGTGAAAGGAAATGAATAATATGAGCATATACACCTGTCCCCACTGCGGAGAAAAGACGTTTACACCCATTACAAAGGCAATGGCAGGAACTATGAAGTCAAAGGGCAAAGCATGTTCAAAGTGTGGTAAACTCTGCGTGAACGGCAAGGGAGCAACTATCTTCAATGCACTGTACTGCCTTGCTGCATTTGTGTTCATAGTCATTGTTTATTGCAACGGACTGAGAACGGAATGGATGTTTACCCATGAGATGCCTATTTGCATTGGTATTATCATTTCGATGTTTATTGTTCCAAGGCTGGTAAGTGCATTTTGCTTTAAAATGATGCAGTCCATACGGCTTGACGCATACAAATGAGAGATCTCGGTATTTATATCCATGTGCCATTCTGTGGTAAGAAGTGCAGCTACTGCGATTTTTATTCAGTTGACTATACAAGGCAGACGGCTGAGGACTATGTTTCAGCTGTGCTGCGTAATATCCGGTATTATTCGGACAAGCAGCGGACAGTTAGCACAGTGTACTTCGGTGGAGGTACTCCATCTCTCCTTGCTCCGGAGCAGCTCGGTAGTATCCTTGGTGATATAGGAAACTGTTTTGCTCTAGATACGCAGGCTGAGATAACCCTGGAGGCTAATCCCTGTACCCTGAATGAGGAGAAGCTGCATGAGCTCCGGAAAACTGGGATAAACCGTCTGTCAATTGGAGTTCAGTCCATGATTGACAGTGAGCTGAAAATACTGGGAAGGGTTCACAGTGCGGAAAGAGCGGAAGGGGCGGTGCTTGACGCTGCAAAAGCTGGATTTGACAATATCTCTTGCGATCTTATGATAGCTCTGCCGAATCAGGGAACTGAAAGTCTGCGATATTCCATAGAACGGCTAACGGCTTTGCCAGTGCAGCATATTTCGGCGTACATTCTCAAGACTGAGGAGGGTACGCCTTTTGACTGCGACGATATAAAGCTAAGACTCCCAGATGAGGACAGTACTGCAGGGCTTTACTGTGAAATGGTGAGGAGTCTTGAAGAGCGAGGCTTCATGCAGTATGAGGTGTCGAACTTCGCTGTAAAAGGCTTTGAGAGTCGTCATAATTGCCGTTACTGGAAGTGCGAGGATTATCTTGGTATAGGTCCTGCAGCTCATTCTTGCTATAACGGGAAAAGATTTGCGGTGGAGCGCGATATCACAGGATTTATACGTGATGATGTGCAGAGTGTTACGGTAACTGACGAAAGTCCATGCGGCTATGAGGAGTTCGCAATGCTGAGGCTAAGACTGAAAGAGGGACTGTGTTTCAACGATGTTCCGGAGCACAGGGCGGAAATCGATGAGAAACTGCCACCGCTTATACATGAGGGCTATGTCAGGACTGATGGAGAAAGGGTATGGCTCACGTCAAAGGGTTTCCTTATGTCGAATTCCGTTATTGAGTATCTTGTTTTTTAGTTCTTGCAAGCTGTGGTGCCGTTCAATTGGTTCCTTTTATTACGAAAGGCTCGGGCTGATATAGACATCAGTCCCTGCATTTTCCATTCTCAATTCTCCACTTTAGATTTACGAGAACTTCTCGCTATAATGGAGGACGGAACGGAAACTTTTTCAACGATAGCCATTGAATAAAAAATATACCCAAAGTGGATTTTTATGTTGGTAACGCAAAGCCCCGAAGCAGATTGTTTCATTCAATCGCTTCAGGGCGTTTTTTATTCACCTGTTGACAGTGATTTTACTATCCTATCAAATACCGGGAAGTCTTTGTCGTATGTCTCCTGCATTTCCTCCTTACTGTCATTTACAAGCTTTATAGGCTTCCTAATGGCAAGAAACATATCATCTGTAATACATTTCTCAGGAACGCCTATCTTTTGAGCAAAATTCGTGCCCTTAAGATAGTAGAACCAGTCTTTTACATGGGGATCGTCAGGGTATATACTGCTCAGATCCGTCAGGGTCTGATCTGGCACAAGCAGCTCCTCGGTGGTTTGCTTGTTGCCTATGATTATAACAGCCTCCGCGCTGTTCAGGTATGTGGTAAGCTTAACCGATGCTCCGCTGGTATAATTATCGTATTCATTGCTAGAGTAGGGGATATAGTATACCGAAGCAAGTACCTTTCCGTTGCCGTTGAAATCTTCAGTGAATTCCGTGAAAAAGTCGTCAAGAAAGGCGGAGCTGCCCACGTCGTTATTTTGGCAGAGCATAAGCACTGTCATATCAGGACGGGGAGTGCTGATTATATCAGCTATAAGGAATATCGCCAGCACTGTGAAAAATGTGCCGAGTCCAAGCCACCATTTGTTATGATATAAGAAATTGCCTATCTTTTTGCCTAAGGTAAGCTTTATCTCTTCTTCCTTCTCCTCGTGTATAGCAGATTCTTCCTCGCTTATAAGTCCTTGCTTAAGGCGCATGAGCTCTATCCTCTCGTCGTGTATCTTCTTTCGTAGGCTTCACGCTTTTCCTTTTCATGCTGTGCGTACTGACGTTCTATCTCCTGTTGCTTGCGTTCGTTTTCCTCTTCGCGCAGCTTATTCAGCTCCTTTGCGGTCAGAAAGACGCTTTTTTCAATGTCAATCTTTTCATCGTTATCGTTTTGGGAAATGTTGTTTTTTTCGTTATCCTTCATAAGTGTATCCTTTATAATATAATGGGCGGCATTTTAGCCGCCCCCTGATGATTATTCCTTTGTTTCTTCTGTACCTGACTGACGTCCGCCAATAGTTGGCAGAGGCTTCATTGTCGGGAAGAGGAGAACGTCCCTTATTGATGCGCTGTTCGTGAGAAGCATTACAAGACGGTCTATTCCATAGCCGATACCGCCTGTAGGAGGCATACCGATTTCCAGTGCAGTGAGGAAGTCCTCATCTGTGCGGTTTGCTTCTTCATCACCCTGACTGAGGGCTTCTTCCTGAGCCTTGAAACGCTCGCGCTGGTCTATAGGATCGTTCAGCTCGGAGTAAGCGTTGCACATCTCTCTGCCTGTGATGAACAGCTCGAAACGCTCAACATAGTCGGGAGCGTCAGGCTTCTTCTTGGTGAGAGGTGATATCTCTATGGGGTGATCCATGATGAAGGTTGGCTGTATGAGGTGCTCCTCAACGAAAGCCTCAAAGAAGAGGTTGAGGATATCGCCGCGCTTATGGCGGTCTTCATATTCTACACCCTTTTCGTCAGCTATCCTGCGGGCTTCTTCAAGAGTCTTTATCTCACTGAAATCAACACCGGAGTACTTCTTTACTGCGTCTATCATAGTGAGGCGCTCAAAGGGCTTGCCAAGGTCAATCATGTATTCACCGTATGGAACGCAGGTAGTTCCGCAGACTTGCTGAGCTACGTGACGGAACATATTCTCTGTAAGGTCCATCATTCCGTAGTAGTCGGTGTAAGCCTGATAGAGCTCCATGAGTGTGAACTCGGGGTTATGACGGGTGTCGACACCCTCGTTTCGGAAAACTCTGCCTATCTCATATACTCTTTCAAGTCCGCCGACAATAAGTCTCTTTAAGTAGAGCTCGAGGCTTATACGGAGCTTTACGTCCTCGTCGAGGGCGTTATAGTGAGTTTCAAATGGTCTTGCAGCTGCGCCTCCTGCGTTGGAAACGAGCATAGGAGTCTCGACCTCCATAAAGCCCTGATCGTCGAGGTAACGTCTTATAGCTGCGATTATCTTTGAGCGCTTTACGAATGTGTCCTTGACATCAGGATTGATAATGAGGTCAAGGTAGCGTTGACGGTATCTTGTGTCTGTATCCTTCAAGCCGTGCCATTTTTCGGGGAGGGGGAGGAGAGACTTTGAAAGGAGCTGTATACTTTTTGCGTGTACTGATATCTCGCCCTTCTTAGTTCTGAAAACATAGCCCTCAACGCCGATGATATCGCCGATATCCCACTTCTTTTTGAACTCCTTGAAGAGGTCTGCGCCTACATCGTTGGAGCGTACATATACCTGTATGCGATCAGAAGCGTCGCGGACGTCGATGAAGTTTGCCTTGCCCATATCTCTCCAGCTCATTATACGACCTGCGATACGGACGATATTTTCATTCAGCTTTTCCAGCTCTGCCGCCTTCTTCTCCTCGTCGTCGCCTACAGCGGCAAGTATCTCAGCTTCCTTAGCCTCGTACTCCTTCTTGTAGTCGGCAGCGTGACCTGTTACGTCAAACTTGGTGATGACGAAAGGGTCGTGATCCAGCTCACGGAGACCGGCAAGTTTTTCAAGGCGGTCCTTCTTTAGTATATTTATATCCTGTACAGGATCTTCTTCAGCCTGTGCAGCGGAGTTTAACTGGTTTTCGCTCATTTTAAGTGTCCTTTCGATTTTACTTTGAGATATCTATTACCTCGAATTTCAGCTCGCCTGCGGGAGCTTCAACGATAAAGGTATCGCCTACTCTCTTCTTCATTGCAGCCTTGCCGATAGGAGATTCATCGGAGATAAGACCTTCTCTTACGTTGGCGTGGTTGGTTCCCACGATAGTAAATGTCTCTGTCTTGCCTGTATCAAGGCGCTTGATAGTGATCTTTGAGCTCATACCAATCTCATCAACGGAAATGCTCTCGTCGTCAACTATCTCGGCATTGTCGATAGTGTACTGAAGTTCCTGTATGTGAGCCTCAAGGATAGCCTGTTCGTTTTTAGCTTCGTCGTACTCGGCGTTCTCGGAGAGGTCTCCGTAGGAACGTGCGACCTTAAGTCTTTCAGCGACTTCCTTACGTTTATTGATCTTGAGGTCGTCGAGCTCTGCAACGAGCTTGTCGTAGCTTTCTCTGGACATCTTCTTAGTAGCCATATCAATGCACTCCTTAATATTTGATAATAAATAGCATTACACACTATTATACTATATAACGCTGAAAAAGTCAACCCCTGCGGACTATCGTTGCTAGTCTGCCATTTTAGAGTGTTGTTGGACTGGTTTAATTTGGCATTCGGAATTATTGTGTCCGTATAAGTTGAAGATATGAAAATATCAATACAACTTCGCAGGGGTGAATATTTTCGCCCGAGCCATACAAATCATAAATGACATACTGTAGTGATGCTTTCTCAGTGCCAGTGATATAACGATAAAACAAAGTAGGCAATGAAGGTATCTCTCCATAGCATTATAAATTCTCTGTTAGCTGCCATAATACGTATCCTATTTTTCTTGCTTTTTTCACCATGTAATATATTTTCATGTTTTTAATTGTTCGAGATAGGAA
>NZ_JAGCFH010000185.1 GCF_017650195.1 Ruminococcus sp.
CTGAAACACTTCCTGCAATATCGGGAACTGTTGCCGTAACAGCAGTGGCAGGTCTTTACTATGCAGGAATCCTCACTGCTGTTTCCGATTCTGCCGAAGAAAGCAAAGTACAGGTTCAGAATAATACTGTAACTGAAACCAACGGTGTATATGCAGACGGAACGTACAAAGGCAGCGGAAACGGTTTCAGAGGCAAAACAGAAGTCACGGTAACTGTAGAAAGCGGCGTTATTACTGATATTACAATTGATTCATACAAGGACGATAAGGAGTTCTTCCAGAAAGCAAAAAGCGGCGTTATCTCTGCTATCATCAAATCCCAGAGCTTAGGTGTTGACGCAGTAAGCGGTGCTACATTCAGCAGCAATGGCATAATCGAAGCAGTGAAAAATGCGCTTGGCGAGGAAATAAGTGCAGTTACTGAACAAGTAACAGAACAGAGCAAAAAGCCGAAAAAGCAAAGTGAAACTACTATTGAAGCGTTTGAATCCACAACAGAAACGACTACCGAATCTGTAACATCAGATAATAACAACACAGCCGCAGATACGGCAGGACAATTCGCAGACGGCGTTTATACAGGCACTGGAAACGGTTTCAGAGGAGCTACAAATGTTACTGTTACCGTTGAAAATGGAGTGATAACTGATATTACTGTTAATTCATACAGTGATGACGAGCAGTTTTTCAGTCGCGCTGAGAACGTAGTGATTTCCTCAATCATCAAGTCTCAGAGCACAGATGTTGACGCAGTGAGCGGTGCTACATTCAGCAGCAACGGTATAAAGGAAGCTGTTGCTGACGCCCTCGGTATCGAGTTCACAAATCCCAACAGTACACAACAGAAAGGTCACGGCGGCAGACATTCCCACTGAAACAAAGCGCTCTTTACAAAAGGGCGCTTTTCATGTATAATAATTACAGTATTAATACGGAGGTGTACCATGCCGAAGATACTGATAGTTGATGACGAGCCGAATATAGTAACTCTCATAAGCCGTTACGCTCAGCGTGAGGGATACGATATCGTTACCGCTTCTGACGGAAGAGAAGCCATAGACAAGTGCCGGAGCGAGGATTTCGACGTTATAATCATGGACGTTATGATGCCCGATACAGACGGTTTCACAGCCTGCAAGAAAATAAAGGAATTCAAGGACGTTCCTGTGATAATGCTCTCCGCAAGAGGTACAGAGTTCGATAAGCTTTTCGGCTTTGAGGTGGGTGTTGACGATTATGTCACCAAACCATTTTCGCCTATGGAACTTATGGCTCGTATCAAAGTAATACTCAGTCACAGCAAAAGTACAGAACAAAAATCCGACAATGGAAAGCTTACTGTCGGTGGAATTGAGATTGACACGCTCGGACTGACGGTTACTGTTGACGGCGAAAAGGCTGATTTGACCGCCAAAGAGTATTCACTTCTGCTGTTACTGGTGAATAATAAGGGCATAGTCCTTTCTCGTGACAAGATACTCAATGAGGTATGGGGCTATGACAGTTTCGGCGTTGACAGAACTGTTGACTGGCAGATAAAGCTTCTTCGCAGCAAGCTTGGTGACTACCGCGACAGCATAAAAACAGTGCGAGGGGTGGGATATAAATTTGAAATGTAAAACAAATTCATTCCGTAAAAAACTGATCAGCTACTTCATGTTTTTTACTGTTGTCATATTCACTGTTCTGTGGCTTTTGCAGACGGTTTTTCTTCAAAAATTCTATAATGGCATGATAATCAAAAACACCGTAAAAGTCGCTGATAAGATAAGCGAAGAAAGCCGTAACAGTGATATCACGTCGTATATTGACGATGTATCCCGGAGCAATTCGATACTTGTATTCGTTACCGACACTGACGGGAATATCATTTACAGTTCAGACGAATACAAGAAAGGGCATAAAAACAGGTTAAAAAACGATCGTACAGATCTAAGAAATGAACATCAGCAATACCGTGAACTTCCCGAAAACTATTCGGAATTCCTCAGTGAATTGAATTCGTCTGCTGATGGCATAGCTGAATTACAGACAGATGAAAGCTATGTTTATGGGCGCTTGATAGATTTCTATGGCAGTGATGGGAAAGCTGTTCTTTACATTGGAACTACTCTCAATGCCGTCGGATCGACTGCACGAATCATACGCATACAGCTTGTATGGGTAACACTGCTGTCAATAATAATAGCTTTTGTACTTGCACTATTTATGTCCAAGAGCTTTTCAAAGCCTGTTTCGCAGCTCAATGAGAAAGCTCACAAGCTTGGCGAAAATGATAATAATGTGGATTTCAATAAAGGCTTTTGCACGGAGCTTGACGAGCTGAACAAAACCCTTGATACTACTTCCGAAAAACTAAAAAAGAGCAGGGATTTCCAGAATGAACTTCTTGCAAATGTATCACACGATCTGCGAACTCCGCTAACAATGATAAAGGGATATGCTGAAATGATAAGGGATATCTCCCGTGAGGATGAAAAGCAGTGTGCGGAGGACGTTGCTGTTATTGTAGAGGAAACAGACAGGCTTACTGCTCTTGTTAATGAGATACTTGAATACTCTGAACTGCAAATGTCAGACAGTGAAACTGTGATGAATGACGTCGATCTCAGTGAAACCGTATCATCTGTGGCTGACAGCTTCGAAAAGCTGCATTCAAAGGACGGCTATGTATTTGAACGAAATATCGCTGATGATATTCATATCAAAGGCAATGTCTCACATCTTCAGAGAGCTGTATACAATCTATTGGATAATGCTGTCCGCCATGCAGGCGAGGACAAATGGATAGGCATTTCGCTAAGAACGGACAACGCTAAAGTGCTTGTTGAAATATCTGATCACGGCAGTGGCATTGCTCCCGACGAGCTTGAACACATCTGGGACAGATACTATACCAAGCGTCAGCGCAACGGAAAGGGCGTTTCTGGTCTGGGGCTTGCTATTGTAAAGCAGATCGTCAGCCAGCATAACGGCATCTGCAAGGCTGAATCCGAAATAGACATAGGCAGCGTTTTCAGTATTGAAATAAACAGCTTTTAAAGAATAAAAACATACGTAAGGTAGGTCCATGCTTAGCTTCACTAACGTATCTGAGCATATCAGCATGTAGCAGGCGTCCTCCTACGGAGGGGCATTTTGATGGGAAATATCGGATATATCCGTGTATCGACAGAGCATCAGGAGACTGCTCGTCAGGAAGCAATCATGCAGCAGTATCAGGTTGAGCGGGTATTTGCTGAGAAGATGTCTGGCAAGAATGCCAATCGTCCTGAGCTTAAATCTATGCTTGAATATGTTCGTGAGGGCGATACACTGTACATTGAAAGTATCAGCAGACTCGGAAGATCCACCAGAGACCTGCTCAACATTATAGATGTACTCCAAAGAAAAGGCGTTACCCTTGTCAGCAGCAAGGAGAATATAGACACCAACACTCCACAGGGACGTTTCGTACTATCCATATTTGCAGCGCTATCCGAGCTCGAACGCGAACAGACATTACAGCGTCAGCGCGAGGGAATTGCCATCGCTAAGTCTCAGGGGAAGTATAAAGGCAGACAGCCTATCTCTGTAGATTGGGAAAACTTCGCTCAGCTGTATGAGCAATGGAAGTCAGGAAGGATTACTGCTGTTGAGTTTCGTAAGCGTATGAAGTTAAACAAAAACACATTCTATCGCAGAGTCAGGGAATATGAGAGCAAACTATAATGAGAAAGCCAGTGTAGCGAATACTGCACTGGCTCTATTTTCCCAATAGGGTGTCAAATTTTTTTGCAACGTTTCAAAAGTCAATATATCACTTATTTGAAACACATTTTGAAAGTGTCATAAGACTAAGGGCTATTGAAACATTATAATGCCCCTTTGTATGAAGGCACTTTTTTATTGACAAGAGTTTAGACATCTGATATGATAAGAATATAGACATGTTTCCAAATACTCTGCACGTTGAGTGCGTAGTATTGATGTCAAGGAATGAAAGCTGAAAAGCCCGATTCTACGGCAGTTTTCCGCTAAACAGTTAAACTGCACACTCAACCCCGGTATGGTTTTTGCTGTATTCGGAAAGACATCTACGCACTAAAAACGGCTGACAACATTTCTGCACACTGAGGTTAGTGCGTCAAAATGATAATCGGCTTTTGTTAGTGCGTCAAAATGTTGTCACGGAATGAAAATGACGTAAAATCGGATAAAAACGGACTTATCAAATATTGCGATTCGGGTGATTGCAAAATAGCGTTGAGTGTGGGGAAAGGTTGTTCACCGCTCAATCAATTATATCACTCATAAATACTATTCAATCGAATGGTCGAGATCAAAATGACAAGCTCGACATCACTGCATCATCATAAACCCAAGGAGGTAAATCACAATGAAAATCACAATCATCACAGGCTCAGCTCACAAGAACGGAACCACAGCATATCTGACTGAACAGTTCATAAAGGGTGCTGAA
>NZ_JAGCFH010000186.1 GCF_017650195.1 Ruminococcus sp.
CTTCTTACTCCGGTGTATCGTTCCCAATTTACTGCACCGGGCTGTTAATTCGTTTTATCACCATTTTTCATTCCTCATACCGAAAGGACAATATCCTTGCCGCTTGAAACATATTCGGACGTTTCTACACCACACTTCTCAAAGAGTATGCACGAAGCCTTTACCGCTTCTGTGCCGGCATACTTGTTGTTATAGTATACCACGCGCTTTATGCCCGACTGTATTATAGCTTTTGCACACTCGTTGCAGGGGAAAAGCGTCACGTAAAGGGTACAGCCGGCAAGACTTGCAAAACTGCTGTTCAGTATGGCATTGAGCTCTGCATGGCATACAAAGGGATACTTTGTATCGAGGCTCGTCTCGCCCTCACGCTCCCACGGCATATCGTCGTCGTTGCAACCAGTAGGCATACCGTTGTATCCCACTGATACTATCTTGTGCTTGTCGTTCACTATACAGGCTCCAACCTGTGTGGAGTTGTCCTTGCTGCGCTGTGCAGAGAGCATGGCGATACCCATGAAGTACTCGTCCCAGCTTATATAGTCGCTTCTTTTCATTGAATTCACCTCAGAATCATTCACGTAATTGATAATTTATAATAGCATATCTGCTAAAAAATGTCAATCTTTAGGCATAAAGTGCTTATTTAAAAACCAGCAAGAAAAACCTTCCTCGAAGAGAACGGGGCAATCAATTCTTATAAACTAAGCAATATCCACTAAAAACTAAGCCCCTCGGCTTCACCGAGGGGCGTTGAGATTGGGGCAGCGGGATTTGAACCCACGAATGCAGGAGTCAAAGTCCTGTGCCTTACCGCTTGGCTATGCCCCAACACTTACCAAAATATTATAACAAAAATCCTACAATAAATCAATACCATAGGATTTTTATTTTTATTTTAACTTTTTATTTTTACATCCATTCCTTCTCATGCATATCTTTGAACTCGGATTTTGCCATAAGAATGGCGACGCTAGCGGAAAGTACGTCCGCCACTGGACCTGCAAAAGTTATTCCGTCTATCTCAAACGCCATAGGCAGGATTATCAGCATAGGCAGGAAGAATAATATCTGCCTTGTGAGTGAAAGGAATATACCCTTGAAGGGCTTGCCAATCGAGGTGAAAAACGTTGAGGCTATAGGCTGAAGACAGTTCAGCCACGTAAAAAAAAGGAATATCCGGAAGAACTTTGCTCCGAATTCATAATAGCCTTCACTTGCGTCATTATTTGCAAATACACCAAGAATCTGCTTTGGGAAAATCTGGAAGTTCACAAACGCTATCAGAGAGATAACAGCTCCCGATACTATCGCCATACGAAAGGCGCTTTTTACCCTTTCGTAATTCTTTGCACCGTAATTGAAGCTTTCTATAGGCTGCGTACCCTGAGCAAGTCCGATAACTATGGAGAATACTATCATATTCACCTTCATTACGATACTTGCAACAGCTATCGGATCCTCCGCGCCGTACTTTGACAGTTCTCCATAGTGCCTTAGAGAATTATTGAGGACTATCTGCACAACAGCTATAGCCAGCTGATTGAAGCATGAGGCCATACCTATCGAGCAGATACGCCTTACTATGCCAAAAGATGGCATAAGGTGCTTCCCCGTAAGATATACCGTCTTGAAATTGAAACAATAGATAATAACTATCAGCGCTGATATAAACTGTCCTATTACAGTGGCTATAGCCGCGCCCTTCATACCCCAGTCGAGCACAAGAACGAAAACTGCGTCCAGTATCGTATTTATTACTGCACCAGTAACATTACATATCATCGTCATTTTAGGACTGCCGTCAGCTCTGACGATATGTCCTCCTCCTGCCGTCAGGATAAGGAACGGAAATCCAAGGGCCGTGTACTTCACATACTCCTCAGCATAAGGCAGTACAGCGTCGGTAGCACCGAAGCGCTTCAGCAGAGGCGTGAGATACAACAAAGTGATGACCGAAAGCACGATACCGCTGACAGCAAGGAGCGACAGCGAGTTTCCGGCAAAATACGGAGCTCTCTTCTTATCTCCCATACCGAGTGACAGATTGAAGCAGGACGCGCCGCCGATACCGAGCAGCAGAGCGATAGCCATACAGCCAGTAGTAAACGGAAAAGCTATACCGGTCGCAGTATTTCCGAGAGTACCCACAGCCTTTCCAATAAACAGTTGATCCACCATATTGTAGAGCGCGCTTACCAGCATACCAATTATGCTTGGTATAGCGAACTTCATCATAAGCGATCGTACAGGCGCACTGCCAAGAGGATTGTCCATACCGTCATGGATTCCTCCTGTACCAGGAGGCAGACCTCCGATATTTCTTTCATTCATATTTTTTACCCTTCTTTTCTCTTTAACATCAAACACTTTTTAATTATACATCATATGAGTTAAAAAAACAATAGCGGCATAAAAAAATGATATGCCAAATTTTTTTAGATACTTTTTGCTGAACATAATGCAATTTCAACAATGAGAATATCTTTAGTCCTTGACAGTATACTATATGTGTGGTAAAATATTTTTTAGCATCTATATTTATAAAACGGAGTAAAAACATGAAGATAATACTTGCTTCAGCTTCGCCTAGAAGGCGTGAGCTGATGAGATACATAACGGAAGACTTTGTAGCTGTCTCCACAGACTGCGACGAGACTCTCCCGAACGGCACCGAGCCGTCAAAGGCTTCCGAGTACCTTGCGATACTTAAAGCAAGGGCAGCTGCTGAGAAATATCCTGACTGCATAGTTATCGGCTGCGATACCACGGTCATACTTGACAAAGAGATACTTGGCAAACCCAAAGACAGAGCTCAGTGTGTCGCTGATATATCCAAGCTCTCTGGCAAAACTCATCAGGTAATAACAGGCTGCTGCATAATCAGCGGCGGCAGTGAGACGTCGTTCTCAGAAGTCACCGACGTAACCTTCCGCAAGCTGTCGACCAATGAGGTAGAGGCTTATGCCGCAACCGATGAGCCATACGACAAGGCAGGCGGCTATGGTATACAGGGGCTTGGTTCAACCCTTATCTCTCACATCGAAGGAGACTTTTTCAATGTAGTGGGCCTTCCCGTTGGTCGTCTTTTCAATGAATTGAAAAGAGTTCTGTAGAGAACGCCGCCCCTAATAATCACTAAGCATTAAAAACTAAGTAACTATAAAGGAGTACCTAATCATGAACTCAACCGCATTTCATTCTGCTGACATTCTTTTACCAAAGGACTGCGATATGCGCAAGTGGTCCGTTATCGCCTGCGACCAGTATACCAGCGAGCCAGAGTACTGGGACGAGGTAAGCGCAACTGTCGGCAGCTCGCCCTCGACGCTCAATCTTATCCTCCCCGAGCTTTACCTTGAGCAGGAAGGCGTTGCACAGCGTATAGACAATATCCACACAGCTATGAACAAGTACCTTTCTGACGGTATTTTCACCGAGTACAGGGACGCTATGGTCTACGTTGAGCGCACCCAAAGTAACGGCATACTCCGTCAGGGCATTGTTGGCGCTATAGATCTTGAAAAGTACGACTTCTCAAAGGGCAGCACCTCAGAGGTAAGAGCTACCGAGGCTACTGTCATCGAGCGTATCCCTCCACGTATAAAGGTAAGACAGGGTGCTCCACTTGAGCTTCCCCACATCATGATACTCATTGACGACCCGGATAATACAGTTATCGAGCCCCTTGAAAAAACTGTTTCTGACAACAGCAAGCTTTACGATTTTGAACTCATGCAGAACGGTGGCAGCATTAAGGGCTGGCTGATAGACAAGTCGGCTCAGGAGGCTATCGACAAGGCACTCTGCGCACTTGCCGATCCGGATACATTCTGCAAGAAGTATGACCTCAGTGATACCCCCGTACTCCTCTATGCTATGGGCGATGGAAACCACTCCCTCGCAACAGCAAAGGAGTTCTATGAACAGCTCAAAAAAGCTAATCCCGGCAAGGACTTATCAAACCACCCTGCACGCTACGCACTGGCTGAGATAGTTAATCTCCATAGCAAAGCCCTCAAGTTCGAAGCCATTCATCGCCTTGTATACGATGTGAACTGCGATGAGCTAATTGGCAAGCTCACAGACGCGCTTGACCTCTCTGAGGCAAAGACCTCGGACCAATACGTTATCTGCTCATGCAATGGTGCTGAGAAGAAGCTTTACATCAACAAAAAGTCATCCAATCTATCAGTAGGTTCCCTCCAGAACTTCCTTGACAGCTATATCAAGGCAAACGGTGGTAAGATAGACTATATCCATGGAGCTGATACAGTAAAATCTCTCGCTGACAAACATAATGGCATCGCATTCATACTTCCCGACATGGACAAATCACAGCTTTTCCCCACTGTCATCAAAGATGGCGCTCTTCCAAGAAAGACCTTCTCAATGGGACACGCTGAGGACAAAAGATTTTACATTGAAGCACGCAGGATAACTGAATAATGGAATTACTGAACAATATCGCCAAGCTTCATACAACGGAGCTTGGCGCAGTTCGTATAAAGAGAAATCTTTCCCTTGACTGCGACGATACTGTTGTATGGTGCAGGGAGAAGATAAACTCGCCCGAAGCTGTTATCGAACGTAAAGGAAAGAATTGGTACATTACAGTAAACAGC
>NZ_JAGCFH010000021.1 GCF_017650195.1 Ruminococcus sp.
GACAGGTTTGATTGCAGTTTACGGCGGCAATTTTGATTGTGAGTATCACGAAGATACCCACGAGTTAAGAGTTACGACACAAGTGTCAACAAAAAGCTATAAGGTTCACACTGTGAATTGGTGTGAAAATTCTATATATGCTTTTACAGGAGAATAATATGAACAAGGAATGGTCTGAACTCAATAAAAAGATGCAATCAGAGCTGAAAAAAAACGAAACATATAAAAGCGGTATAGATACACTTTTGGAACTGAGAGGTCAGCTTATGAAAGTATTGTACTCTTTTAAAAATGAACTTTCAAGGAAAGAATTTGACGCGATGCCTTTTTTAAACGCAAAAGGCTATCATAACAAAAACATTGCCTATTCTTTATGGCATATTTTTCGCATCGAAGATATCGTTGCACATACTCTAATCAATAATGATGAACAAGTCTTCTTTGACGGAAAATATATGGAACGTATCAATTCATCAATAATAACAACCGGAAACGAACTTGTAAAAGGACAAATAGAAATTTTTTCGCAGCAACTGAATATAGACGCACTTTATGCATATATTTCAGAGGTAAAAGAGAGCACGGAAAAAATATTGAATGCTCTTCCTTATGATATGTTGAAAACAAGGATTTCTCCTGAAAGAGAAGAAAAGATTGCTTCGTTAAACGTTGTAAGCGATGATGAAAACGCTTCATGGCTGATAGACTACTGGTGTGGAAAGGATATTAGAGGATTGATACAAATGCCGTTTTCAAGACATTGGATAATGCATATCGAGGCTTGTCTTCGGATAAGGGACAAACTAGCAAAATAATTTTACTAAAACTGAAAGCAGCGGTTAATCAGTGATTTCAGTTTTACTTTTGCATAATAAATTCTTTAGCAGAAAAATACTTTGTTTAATTCTTGACAAACTGATAGAAATGTTGTAAAATTATAATGTATTTTTATATTTTGAAAGGAATGATCTTCAATGGGTTTAACTTTAACTGAAAAGATCCTTAAAGCGCACCTTGTTGACGGCGAGTATGTAAAGGGGCAGGAGATAGGCATACGTATCGACCAGACTCTTACTCAGGACGCCACAGGTACAATGGCATATCTTGAATTTGAGGCAATAGGTGTTCCTCGTGTGAAAACCGAGCGCTCTGTTGCTTATATAGATCATAACACACTACAGAATGGTTTCGAAAACGCTGACGATCACAGATTTATCGGCAGTGTGGCTAAAAAGCATGGCATATATTTTTCTCGTCCCGGCAACGGTATATGTCATCAGGTACATCTTGAAAGATTCGGCGTGCCTGGAAAGACCCTTATCGGTTCCGACAGCCATACACCTACAGGTGGCGGTATCGGTATGATCGCCATTGGTGCAGGTGGATTGGATGTTGCTGTAGCTATGGGCGGCGGAGCTTACTATATTACATGTCCTAAAGTTGTTAAGGTTGAACTTACAGGAAAACTCAGACCGTGGGTAGCTGCAAAAGATGTAATCCTTGAAGTACTCAGAAGATTATCCGTTAAAGGCGGAGTAGGAAAGGTCATAGAGTACTGCGGTGAAGGCGTTAAGACTCTTTCTGTTCCTGAAAGAGCTACAATCACAAATATGGGCGCAGAACTTGGCGCTACAACATCTATATTCCCTTCTGACGAGATAACAAAGCAGTTCCTCAGAGCACAGAAGCGTGAGGATGTATGGACTCCTCTTACTGCTGATCCTGATGCTGTATACGATGAAGAGCTTAAGATTAATCTCAGCGAGCTTGTACCTCTTGCTGCCTGTCCTCATTCTCCTGACAACGTAAAAAGCGTTGAGGAGATAGGCAGACTCAAGATAGATCAGGTTTGTATCGGTTCATGCACGAATTCCTCTCTTCTTGATATGCTCAAGGTAGCTCATATACTTAAGGGCAAGACTGTTAATCCGGACGTTTCTCTTGCTATAGCTCCAGGCTCAAAACAGGTTCTCAATATGCTTGCACAGAACGGAGCACTTTCTATACTTATTGACGCAGGTGCAAGAATCCTTGAAAGTGCATGTGGTCCATGTATCGGTATGGGACAGTCTCCTAACTCGAAGGGCATATCCCTCCGTACCTTCAACAGGAACTTTGAAGGCCGTTCCGGAACAAAGGACGGACAGATTTATCTTGTATCTCCTGAAATGGCCGCTGTTTCTGCTCTTACCGGTTATCTGACCGATCCTCGTGAGCTTGGAGATATGCCTGAATTCAAGCTTCCGGAGGAATTTGTAATAAATGATAATATGATCGTTCCTCCTGCTCCTGCTGAGGAAATGGATAGTGTTGAGATATTGCGTGGCCCAAATATCAAGCCTTATCCTGAAACATCTCCTCTCCTTGAAACTATCGACGCTCCTGTTTCACTAAAGGTAGGAGACAATATCACTACAGATCATATCATGCCGGCGGGAGCTAAGATTCTACCTCTCCGTTCAAATATCCCGAAAATATCTCAGCACTGCTTTGCAGTATGTGATGAAAGCTTCCCTGAGAGAGCGAAGTCTCTCGGAAAGAGCATAATTGTCGGAGGATCAAACTATGGACAGGGTTCATCACGTGAGCACGCTGCGCTTGCACCTCTTTACCTCGGTGTAAAGGCTGTACTTGTTAAATCATTTGCAAGAATTCACCGTGCAAATCTTATCAATGCAGGTATACTTCCTCTTACATTTGTAAATGAAGCTGACTATGACAGCATATCACAAGGGGATGAGCTTGTATTGGCTGATGTAAGAAAAGCAGTTGAGTCAGGAAATTCCGAGCTCACAGTAGTAAACAAGTCTAATGGAAAGTCTATACCGGTACTCTGCGAGCTTTCAGGACGTACAAAGGATATCATGCTTGCAGGAGGACTTCTTGATTATACAAGAGAGTCAATGAAGTAATATTATATACTTCAGATAAGATTGGGTAAAAAAGATGTTTTTTGAATTATTAAACGGTAACTTTGTTACAGCTGCCAGAAGAGTAAGAATCCCGACAACTCCAAGAGGCTGGCTAACAGTTTTGGTTTTGGGATTGATATATGGTGCGATTTACTGGCTGCTTGGAAAGCTGACAAGGCCAATGACTCAGAAAATGAGAAATTCAGTAGCGTTCTTCATTACACTTGTATTGTTTATAATCTGTATGATCGTTTTTGACATCAGAATTGATTAGGAGGTATAAACCCGATGGCTAAAATAAATATGAAAACGCCGCTTGTCGAAATGGACGGCGACGAAATGACCAGGATCCTCTGGCAGTGGATAAAGGAGACTCTCCTTGAACCTTATGTAGAACTTAATACAGAATACTATGATCTCGGTTTAAAGCACAGAGAGGAGACAAAAGATCAGGTTACTCTCGATTCTGCGGAGGCTACTAAAAAGTATGGTGTAGCAGTTAAGTGTGCGACTATTACACCGAATGCTGCAAGAATGCCAGAGTATAATCTCACACAGATGTGGAAGTCGCCAAATGGCACGATACGTGCTGCTCTTGACGGAACAGTATTCCGTACCCCTATTATCGTTAAAGGTATCGAACCATACATCCCTACATGGACAAAGCCTATAACTATTGCACGTCACGCTTATGGAGATGTTTACAAGAATACAGAAATGCGTGTGTGCAAGGGAAGCAAGGCGGAGCTTGTGGTAACAGACGAGAACGGCAAAGAGACACGTGAGCTTATCCATGATTTCACAAAGTGCGACGGTATAATACAGGGACTTCACAATCTTGACGCCTCTATTGCTGGATTTGCGAGAGCTTGCCTAAATTACGGTCTTGATCTTAAGCAGGACGTATGGTTTGCTTCAAAGGATACGATCTCAAAGAAGTATGATCATCGTTTCAAGGATATTTTTCAGGAGATCTATGACAACGAATACAAGGATAAATACGAAGCAGCCGGTATAGAATATTTTTATACTCTTATTGATGACGCTGTTGCGAGAGTTATTCGTTCGAACGGCGGATATATATGGGCTTGTAAGAACTATGACGGCGATGTTATGTCTGATATGGTGTCTACGGCTTACGGAAGCCTTGCAATGATGACTTCTGTTCTTGTTTCACCTGACGGTATATACGAATACGAAGCTGCCCACGGTACAGTACAGCGTCATTATTACAAATACTTAAAAGGCGAGGAAACATCAACAAATTCTGTTGCTACGATCTTTGCGTGGAGCGGAGCACTGCGTAAAAGAGGAGAGCTTGATGGAACGCCGGAGCTTTGTTCTTTTGCTGATAAGCTTGAAAAAGCAACAATACAGACTATTGAAGACGGAGTTATGACAGGAGATCTTTACCTTATTTCAAAGCTTGACAATAAGAAAAAGGTTGATTCAAAGACTTTCCTTGACGAAATAAAGATCAGACTTGATAAATTAATGTAATCAGAGAGAAGGCAGAGTGCAATGTCAAAGGACTCAATATCAAATTCAGTAATAAGAAGGCTCCCTCGTTATTACCGTTTTCTTGGCGAGCTTGAGCATAATGGATATGTTCGTATTTCATCACGCGAGCTTTCTGAAAAAATGGGACTTACTGCTTCTCAGATAAGACAGGATTTCAATTGCTTTGGTGAATTCGGACAGCAGGGATATGGCTATAACGTCAGCGACCTGCGGATGGAGATTGGTAAAATACTCGGACTTGACCAGCAAACGCCAATGATACTACTTGGTGCCGGAAATCTTGGAAAAGCTATCGCAACACATATTGATTTTCGTAATAAAGGTTTTGATCTGATCGGTGCGTTTGATGTTAATCCGGATATTATAGGTAAAAATCTCGGTGAGTTAAAGGTTCAGAGCTTAGAGGAAATAGGTACCTTCTGTGAGGAACACAAGCCGATTGCGGCTATACTTTGCGTTCCGATGAATTCAGCGGAAAAACTTGTGAATACGCTGATAGAATGCGGAATTAAGGCTTTTTGGAACTTCACACATTACGATCTTAAAGTGACGCACAAGGGCGTGGCAGTAGAGAACGTTCATCTCGGCGACAGTCTTACAACGCTTTCTTATGGACTTAACAATCTGGAAAACGCTGAATATAAATAATAAAAAAGGGGCTGTAAAAAAACTCAGTCCCCCAAACGAACACGGGGCCTCGTAAAGAGGCCCCGAATTTTATAGCAAAAAAACAAACTGCACAACAATAAATTGC
>NZ_JAGCFH010000187.1 GCF_017650195.1 Ruminococcus sp.
CGTAAGGCATTGCATATCTCTGGTTAAGGTATCGCAGTGACGCGGACAGTTCTCCGTCAGGGCCTCCGAGCTGTGAAATGATAATCTTTGCCATTTGGGGATCTGGATTCTTTATATTTACCGGATACTGTAATTTGTTTCCGTATCCATGATGTACATTAATCTTATATGAAATCTATAGTCAGCATAAGATTAGAAGACATATTCTTCCGTTCCGTTCGTCTGGCCTTGCTGTAATATATCCTTTTTATAACGGTCTGCATCAATCTGTTCTTCTCTGTAGGATTAGCAGTAGCAAAGCATTCTATGACGTCCGCAAGCCTCTTTACAGCCTCTTCATTCAAGACAGACTTTTTCTCCTTAACGCTGTCAAGCTCCTGCATAGCAGCTTTTATAGTATTGATTCTGTCTTTGATTATAGCCGAGCGTTCAAGAAAGGTATCAGCGTCATAGACCTCCTGCTCCAGCAGGTTATACAGCCTTGAAAGCTGTTTTTCCGACCTTTCCAGCTCTGCGGCAAGCAATGCCTTTTTATCTGGCTCTTTTACAGATGAAGCACATCTCTCCATTTTAAGTCTGCCAAGCTGTTTTATACGGCATCGCAAAGCAGCGACTACAGCCTCGTCAATAGCTTCCATAGTCGAGCTTACCGTCATTCCTCTGCATCCACTGTATACGCACAGCATATACTCTCTGCCGTTGCACGCTATATACCGCCGTTTGAGCTGATGTCCGCAGTTCTGACAGAACAGAATATTATGATAATAATTAAGGAGCCTATCATTCGTCCGGAGCTGAGCGGCAGGATATGTCCTTTTCCTTTCCTGTACCGCCTTGAACAGCTCTTCGCTTATGATAGGCTCATGTATCCCATCATACAGCATATCTCCGCCAGCTTTTGTTTTCCAGCCGAGCTTGCCGCAGTAAACAGGATTTGAAAGTATTTTCTTTATGCTTGCCGTTCCCCACGACCGGCTTTTCTGCGGACTGATACCCATTCGGTCCAGTTCCGCCGCTATCGCTCCGGCTCCCATTCCGTCAAGGTACAGCTTGTATATAAGTCTTACAGCCTCTGCCTCTGATTCTACCGCTTCGAGAGTATGCACCTTGGGTCCGGGAACTGCTTTCCTGTAGCCGTAAGGAGCCGAAGTGCCGATGTAGTTTCCCTCCTTTACAGAGGCAAGTCTACCAGCCTGCATCCGACGTTTTATCGTTTTATACTCCCGTCGGCTCATAAATAACGAAAACTCAAAGTATTCCTCGTCGAATTCGTTGTCCGGATCATAAGTTTTGGTAGGTGTGACTATCTTGGTGGAGGAGTCGTGGAAAGCCTGTGCGACTATGCCCTGATCTATGGTGTCACCTCTTGCGAGCCTTTCTATCTCTACCACAAGCACACCTGAATATCTCCCCTCTGAAACTTCAGTAAGCAGCGCCTGCATCTGCGGTCTAGCAGCGATACTGTCGCCGCTGACTATCTCCTTATATACCTTGACAATATCAAGCCCCTGACGCTCTGCAAGCTCTGTGAGCATATTTTGATGTCGTGCAAGAGTCTCGCCTTCTCCGCGTAATTCAGCTTCAAGATCCGCCCTTGACTTCCTGAGATAAATACAATAATCCCCCACGATGTTCCCTCCGTTATAATTCAAAGGTCTGGTGATTCAATTCTTTTATTTTGATTTTTTTCCGAGCTGTCTGAATTCGTCAGAAACGGCAGTCCTGTTTATTGTAGCTCCTCTGAAAAAACGGTAAATATAAGCGGCAGGTATGAGCAGCTTACTCTTTTTTACCCAAGGCACAGAGCCTTTAAGATACTTTACCGGCGGGAATATACGGTGTATGAAATACCTCAGCTTTGAACCGTTTCCACGAGAACGTATGCCGTTTTCAACAACATTCTCTCTTGTACCATAGGTTCCTGACATAACGTAATAATCGAGCAGCTTTTTATCTTCAAGTGTGAGCTGCTTCATTGAAAATACCTTGACTGCAAGCTCCCGATTGCTCCTTTCAAAATCGGAAATACCTATTTTATCCAGCTCTGTATGAATGTATTTCCAATTCAGCGAATTACCGAACTTACGCAGGAATATATAAGTGTCAACAAGTGAACGCACACCTGTTCCTCCAAAGGCATAATGCTTATATTCATGTGCAAGCATAAAAAGATAAAAATCCTCATTGCTGAAATGATATCCATATCCACTGTCGCTGTCTTTCAGGAGCCTGCTTTTTACTCCATGATAATACTCCGCCATATCACCTACCTGAAACTCCATGAAAAGCTCACTGTGCATCTCAAAATTATATACAGGCTCTTTGATATACTCGTCAACCAGTTCACGTTCAAGCTTCAGTTCAAATCCCAGATCAACCATTATCTTCTTTACATCGCTTCTCATGCGGATATCAAAGAGTATGTCGTTGTCAGACATCTGACGCATACCCATTTTAGGGTACCAATCTTTTAATATGCTGCCTTTAAGCGGCATATACCATATTTTATCAGCTTCTAAACGATTAAGTATCCTTCTTCTTTCTGCATCAAGAAGGATATTCTTTCTTATCGCTTTTTCCTTTGCCTGTGTAAAATCATGGTCCTTGATCCCTACCGATTCCAGTGCATAAGCCACACAAGCTGTAAGGATATGTTCCTGGCTGACCTCGAAAAGCTTAGGCAAATCGAGTGCTTCAATACGTTCCTGCTTCGGATTTTTACTATTCACAGCACAAGCGGTAAGATATATCATATCTGCCGCATTTTTTCTGAATTCGCGCTTTTCCATTTTATATCACTCCGTTCAAGGCAAACTTCATTATAAGATCTTTTCTCTTAAACTCTATGCATAATATGTACTTTTCTTGCCTATCAATTTATGTTTAGTATAACATAATGGATCAAAAAAATCAAGAAAAAAGAAAACCCAGGCATCGCCCGGGTATCATATAGTTTGGTTTCAATTGTTTTACGATGATTGCTGTTTTTTATTTATAAATCTGCTTTCCAAATATGACACTGCAAAACTAAGTATAACTGCAAGCGTCACAGCAACAGCAATTATCATAAGCTTAACAGCTGATCCGCTGTTATTTCCCCATCCCATTTTGCTTATAGTATTTTTTATAAATACGTGTATCAAATACAGTTCTAATGATATTGCCCCTACTTTTACTAAAGCATTATTAATCTTTCCGAGTTTGAATCCTTCCAAAACTGCCGGAACAATAAGACAAAGCAAAACAGCAGCTCCGCCGCTGCCAATACGATATAGCATTACTGAAAGATCATGATCCTTAGACTGAAAAACTATACCAATAAGCATCAGCACAAGCATGATGAACATATATACGGTAACTATAATGTTTATTTTCCGTTTTTTCTCGCCGCCACAAAAAACAGCTTCTCCGAACATAGAACCTATAAGGAATACTGGTATACGGGTAACTGCAATCTCGATTTTATCATAATAAGACGGACAGCACACAAATAAAACAACTATCGCTGCATATATCGCCGCCATTACCACAAACAACATATATGTATTCCTTTTTTGCAACTTATATATCAAAGGATAAAACAGATACAGAACTACTATCAAAGAAACGTACCATATTACCCTTATACCATGCGTCCATAGAGATATGCCTGTCCAGTTCAGTAAGAACATTCCAAATGAATCACCGCTAATAAGCATTCCTAATATAAACCAGTATGGCAGAGATATCAATAATGTCGGAAGAATAACCCTCCTTATTCTTTTTAGATAAAACTCCTTTGGCCTGTTGTCTTTCGACATTGAAAAAAACAAACCCATTCCAGATACGAAAAGAAAAACATCAGTACCGATATTGCCTCTTTTTATAAGTGTTTCCACAGCTGACGGCAACAAGCTAGGATATAATTCTACAAAATAATGCATGATAACTATAATAATAGCAGCTACACCCATTATACTACTTCTATACTTTGAAATTAATGAATATTTCATAAAAACTCCTTCAATAGTCTGGCTGTATCAAAAACTCATTAGTTATTCATACATCATTCTTAAGTTATTCTGTTCAGTATTACTTCGCATTATTATAGCCGTCAGGATTATTTTTTTGCCAGTTCCAAGAATCACGGCACATATCCTCAAGAGTCTTCTCGGTCTTCCAGCCGAGTATCTTCCATGCCTTATCAGCATTTGCATAGCATTCGGCAAGATCACCCTCACGTCGTGCTCCATATACATGGTTTACCTTGATATTGTTCACCTTCTCGAAAGTGTCAACTATCTCGGTAACGCTGTACGGAGTTCCAGTGCCGAGATTGAATATCTCAACACATTTATGTTCAAGTATATAGTCTATAGCCTTCACGTGTCCCTTTGCAAGGTCTACAACATGGATATAGTCACGGGTGCAGGTTCCATCAGGAGTGGGATAATCATTTCCAAAAATAGTAAGGCATTCACGCTTACCTACTGCGACCTGTGATACATAAGGCATAAGGTTATTGGGAATACCCTGCGGATCCTCTCCTATCATACCCGATTCATGTGCACCGATAGGATTGAAATAACGAAGGAGTATTACAGAAAGCTCCCTGTCAGCCTTTGCCGCATCCTCAAATATCTGCTCCATCATGGACTTCGTCCAGCCATAAGGATTAGTGCAGGCTCCCCTCGGCATTGTCTCAAAATAAGGCACAGGATTTGCCTCACCGTATACTGTTGCACTCGAAGAGAATATGATATTCTTAACATTGTACTTTGCCATATTCTCAAGAAGAGATAGGGTAGTATCAATATTATTTCTGTAATACATAACAGGCTTTTGAACTGACTCTCCAACAGCTTTAAGACCTGCAAAATGGATAACAGCATCTATCCTGTTCTCCATAAATACTTTTTCCAGTTCAGCATTGTCCTTTATATCAAGCTCATAAAGCTTAACAGTTTTTCCTGTGATCTTTTCAACACGCTTGATTGCTTCAGGTGAACTGTTTGAAAAATTATCTGCAACTACAACATTATAGCCTGCGTTTAAAAGCTCAACTGCTGTGTGGGAACCTATATATCCGGCTCCGCCTGCAAGTAAAATTGTCTTCATTATTATTCTCCTTTACATAACCATTAATCTCACAGAAAAATCAGCTGACAGCCTCAAAATAATCAGAGATTTTTTGCAAGCACATATATATCATTAAGCTTGCTGTCAATATTACAGTAGTATGTATGAAGGAACTGCATCATTTCAAAGTCCTCTTCAGAATCAATATCAAGAACGAGATAATCTGGCATTTCAGTAATTCCGCAATTATAATCAAGAATTGTCTTCTTGATGTCAGAAGCAAGAAAAACAGGATTATATGCATAAATGCTCGCATTCATTTCATATGATCTTGGCGCTTGCTGACGTGCAGTATAATTGGACTCACAAATCTTTCTGAAAAAGCCGTTTTCTTTCTTTTCAACCATATTAAAATAAGGACTTCTTCTTGCCTGCACAACACTGAATACTATATCATATTCTTTATTGCTGCTGAATTCGCTTATAATGTTTTCTATATCCTCTAACCTTCTGTAAGGAGATGTGATATCAAGATCAATTACAACATCAAAGCTTTTTTCTTTCCTCAGTGTAAGATATGTATCCTTTATTACCTCAACCTTTGGAGCAGTGTCTCCGGCAAGACTTTCTTTTCTGTCAACAAAGAATATATCTTTTACGGTGTTCTGTTTTCTGATACAGTCAACAAGCTCAGGACTGTCAGTGTTAACAGAGACCGAAACACTATTCTCAGGATGAGCATCCACATATGCCTTTATAGATGCAAGTGTGTAATACACAAGCGGAACTCCGTTCATTTCTTTAAGATTTTTGTTTTTGAAACCTTTAGAGCCTGCACGGCCGCAAATCGTAAATAAAATATTCATCAGTAACCCCTTGTTATTCTTAAAATTTTACAAGCTTCATTCAAGTCATTGTCACAAACGGCTTTTCCGTTTATAATATCAATAAAATGCTGAAGCTCACGTATCTGATATTCATTTCTCTCCTGAGAAAGGTCAATCGTTCTGTTATCTTTAAGATAGTTTATTTTCTGATTTACAAGGTCAGCCGAAATAGTATCATCAGCAGTATACAGTTCAACATTGCGGATGGTCTTTCTTCCGAAATAATCCAAATGAAGCTCAACGGTTTTATCCTTATATTCAGCTATATATATCGCAATATCATCAGAGTCTATCTCAAGTCCAGACTTTTTGCTTATAATGCTCTTGACGCATTCCGGCGAACCAATAAGGTAATGGATATAATCCCATTCATGTATGAGGTCGATTGAAACACCGCCGCCAAGATTCTTATGTGCACTGTAAGTTTTTCTGTAATCAGTTCCAGGACGCCAGTCAGGAAGATAACTTGAAGAAATGCAACGCATAGAATAAACCTTTGTAAAATCAATATTCTTTTTCAAATACTGAATAACATTGGTATATCGCAGAGGACAAGCAACATAAAAAACCTTTGGCTCATTTATCAAGCCTGATATATCTTCCTCTCCTGTTTCAAAAACCGGCTTTTCAATAAAGAAATGATTGCTTCTGTTGATATGCCTTTTAAGAGTTTCATAGTGTTTGCTTGTAGGATTTGTTATGAACAATGCATCGTAATGCTCATCAAGCTCCTCATCCGAAAACACTACTCTTGATATATTCGCCGCGAATTCTTCATCAATACTGTTTCCGTTTCCGCTGCGAAGAACATCAATCGAAATATCATCACCCATTATGCTTTTCAAATTGGTTATATGCCGGCGAGCAATAGATCCTAGACCTATAAAACAGACTTTCATCTTATTTTCCCTCTATCTTATCAATTATTGATAATGTATACTTATCTTTTTCAATCGAATACTTTGGAGTTATTCCTTTATACACAGCATTAAGGAAATCGCTTATCTCATCACTGTACTGATTCTCTATAATATTGTCTGCATAACCGTCTGTATGCTCAACATTATCATAAACCGATATCTTTTCGATAGTTTTATTCTCTATATTGTATACTTCAAGATCATCATTATGTCCATGCCAGAATAAATGCAGTTCTTCACCAATGATCTCAAGACTAGTTATTGCCTTGCGTGATACTGTATCAGCTAAAAAGACTCCGATATTACCATTCTCATGTCTCATATCAGCAATGATACTGTCATTGAATTCTATATCAAGTCCTGTACATCTCTGAGCATTTGATGTAACACTGCTTATCTTTCCGAAAGTATTGATTATCCACGGCAACTGTATCGCAAATATCTCTCTGACACCATTAGTCTCTTTTCTGCCTATAAAGAAATCCTTGTAACTTTCCCAAGGATGCCAGTCAGGAAGATACTGTCCGATATGGTAGATATAAGTGAGCGGTTTAGTTGTCTTCTTTACAAGCTCATCAATCTTATTTATCATCTTGTTATACAGCATGGTACTTGACATAAATACAACGCAATTCTTTTCAGATGCAGCTGATATAATCTTATCATACTCATTATCCAAAAGATTGAGCTCTGTAAAAGTATGTATACCTTCTTCAATGAGCTGAAGGATTATTTCAGCATGATGTCCGGGAGATGTACATACGAAAGCAATATCCGGCTTTTCTTCCATAGCCCTTTTAAGATCAGTGTAATTCCTGATACCAGCCTCTTCAGCCTGTTTTACTCTTTCAGGATTGCTGTCAACAGCTATAATATCAACATCATTTACAATTTTCTGGAGAAGTCTTATTCTTCTCCTTCCCATTGAACCATAACCTACGATCAATGCTTTCATATACACACCTCAGTCTTTTCTTTGTTTGATTATCAGAGCCGGACTCTGACCGAAAACGATACTGTTATCCGGTATAGTTTCATTTTTTATATATGCATTTGCTGCTATCAGGGTATTGCTTCCGATAACACTGTTGCCAATTATCTTTGAATTTGAATACATAATTACATTATCTCCTATAACAGGATATTCAAGAACTCCATTGTTATAGTTTCCACCTACTGTGCACCCCTGATAAAAGAAAAAATGATCCCCGTATTTAGCTCTTCCCATAACGGAACTGAGAGGATGCTCGCAGGACCAGCATTCCGGAAGCTCGATAGCATAGAACAGATCCACGGAATTAAGCATCTTATTTAGATAATAGACCTTGTCCGCAGCACCGCTTCCTATCTTATACAGCTCATTGCTCAACCAGTACAGATAATTGCAGTTAATAACACTATTGAAAGGAGACAACTCAGCCTTCAGATATTTATTGTTAAAACCTGACAAGGCTTTCTTGGCTTTTTCCTCAGCAACCGCTGTCACACTTCTTACTTCCTTTTCTTCCTCATCGGTAAGCATGAAAATATTTCTCAACTGATATACTGCAACTTCCTCAATTTTCACATTTCTCACCCTTCATGTCATAAAAGCATTTTTTCAGATCAACCTTATTGTTCATAAGAGTATCTTTGATTATTGATACGATCTTTTTGGACGTTGTACCATCGCCATACATCAGCACAGGATGATGTTCCATTTTTTCAGCTTTATTTATAGCATTTAAGATACTGTTTTTATCCGGCTCACAGTTAATTACAGTCTCTGCCATAAGTCTTCCCTTCTGTCGGTCTCCTATATTTACCGTCGGGACACCAAGAACAGGAGCCTCAATAATACCGCTTGAAGAATTACCTAGAACATAATTGCTATATTTAACTGCACTGAGGTATTTCGTCATTCCAAGAGAAGAAACAAGCTGTATATTATCATGCTTATCTGCGAACTCACTAATTACCTTATTCACAATGTCTCCACCGGTATCAGCGTTAGCCATAGTTATGAGATAATATGTATCACTGCAAGCCTCCATAGCTTCGCATAATGCTAAAGTCTGCTGTTTTGCAGAATCGGCTTCAAGAGTAACGGGATGGAAAGTAACCACAGAATACTTCATTCCTTCCGGTATACCAACTTCCTTCCTGAGTTCCGTTTCTGACAAAAGTGGCGCTTTTAATATATTTTCTGTACTTAATGCACCGACAAAGAACACTCTTTCGGGAGCTTCTCCTAGCTGAACGACTCTATTTCTGTAAACTTCAGTAGAAGTGAAATGCAGATAGCTCATTTTTGATAAAGCATGACGAACACAATCGTCAACTGCACCTTCTGTAACTTCACCGCCGTGCAAATGAGCAATGGGTATTCTTTCGTTCATAGCTGCAGCAGCGATTCCAAGCATTTCTGTTCTGTCTCCAAGGATAACAACCATGTCCGGTCTGTCATCTCTGAAACATTCCGCAAATCCTCTTATCGCATTTGCCATCGTTATAGAAATATCATAAGGTGTATTCCCCGCTTCTAAAATAGGTATTTTGTGAGCGATAGGAAACCCGTCTTTTTCAATAAATTTTAACGTATATCCATACTTTTCAATAAGATGAGTTCCTGTAACTATCAGTTCAAGCTCTAGCTCGGTATCATCGTTTACAGCACGAATAAGCGGAGTAAGTATTCCATATTCAGCACGAGTAGCCGTTACGACAGCAATCTTCTTCATATTTCAATCAACTCATCTTCCATAAAATCACGTTTTGCAGTCTTTCCTATTACTTCATTCCACTTCATAGGTGATATGCCGCTTCCCGGGCGTTTAGTAGTAAGGTTATCTTCTGTAAACAGCTCTCCGGTTTTGATATTCTTTAAAGCGACTATGCTCTTTCTTGCAACAAGGCGGTTCTTCATTTCTATTTCAGAAGGCTTTTTTACAGAAGCTCCAAGCGCCTTCTCTATATTCCTGATACCATCTACCATAGCCTTTAGCTCATTCGGTTCCAGGCTAGCCTTATGGTCGGGACCTTCCATATTTCTGTCAAGTGTAAAATGCTTTTCAATAACCTCTGCACCGAGAGCTACAGCTGCCAAAGAAACTTCAATACCTTTGGTATGATCGGAATAACCAACAGTACAGCCAAACTTTTTCTTCAGCGTATCCATAACATTGAGATTGACCTCATCAAATGGCGCTGGATATTCTGTTGTGCAGTGCAGAACAGTTATGTCTCCTGAACCATTATTCCTTAATACATTTAAAGCCTCTTCAATTTCGTTCATTTCACACATACCGGTGGAAATTATGACCTTTTTCCCAGTTTTTGCTATTTCCACAAGATAAGGATAATTTGTCACCTCACCTGAAGGCACTTTCCATATGTCCAGCATAGGAGCAAGAAAATGAATGCTGTCGATGTCAAAAGGAGTGGAAAGGAATTTAATCCCAACTTCTTTGCAATAATCGGCAAGTTCAATAAAATCATCATAACTGAGGAGGAGCTTACTCAGCATTTCCTTCTGAGACTCTTCCTTTCCGATGTTCTTTTTCTGATAATCAGCCATCTCAGCGTGCTTTGAAACCAATGAATCAAGCTTTGCGGTCTGAAATTTAACTATATCTGCGCCGCATTCCTTTGCCACTCTAACAAGCTCTTTAGCTATTTCAAGGCTTCCATTGTGATTAACGCCTGCCTCTGCAATTATCAATGTTTTTCTCATTTTCTCACCTTATTTTACAATGCCATATTTTATTGAATTATCTTCAACATTCCTTATTACTGTGCTTCCTGCACCAATAATAACATTATTGCCTATTTCAATGCCCTGTATAACCGTAGAGCCTGCTCCTACAAGCGTATCTGCACCAACTCTGACATCACCGCACAAAGTAGCATTGACTGAGATATGTGTAAACTCGCCAACAAAACATTCATGCTCTATTATTGCTCCGGTATTGATTATACTACAGTCTCCTATAGTTGCTCCTGCATTTACGACAGCGTTCTTTCCAACAAATATACCTTTCCCTAATATAGAATGTTCAGATACTATTGCTGTTGTGTCGATAACATTTACAATATCAAAACCTGCATCAATTATCTTTTTATACAATATATGGCGAACCCTTGTGCTTTTAACACTTCCAACAGTTATAAAGGCATTCTTAAAACCATTCTGCAACAATTCCGGCAGCACCGCATCATCACCAACGACCTCAGCGCCCATAATCATTGTTCCAGCCGGAATATTATTATCAGTAATAACAACCTGATCATAGCTTTTATTTCTAAAAAGCGTATCAAGAACTGATTTGCAGTGACCTCCACCGCCTATAAGAACGATTTTTCTCTCCATAGCAGCCTCCGCTCAAGAAACTGAACCGCTGTTTATACGAGCTTCCATTTTTTTCATTTCTTCAAATTCTCCCATATCAAGGAATGAATTTTCACTTATAGGGTACATACCAACCTGAAGTCCATCGCTCATAAGCTGATCTGCAAGATGAGTCATATGATAGAATGTATCATCAGGTATTTTCTCAATATACTGCGGATCAAGCACATACATTCCAGTATTTATAAAATATGAAAGCTGTGGTTTTTCTTCCATAGAAGAAATAACTCCATTTTGCGATGAATGCAGAACTCCATAAGGTATGGTTACATTTTTCAGAGAAGACACAATTGTAAGTGCATTTCCGGATTCCTTATGAAATGAAAGTACCTTTTCGTAATCAGCTTCGATAAGTATATCGCAGTTTGTTATAATTACAGGTGTATCAAACTTCTTTTCAATGAGCTTTATACTTCCCGCTGTTCCTAAGGGCTTGCTCTCCTCAATATAACTTATACTATATGCAGGTGAAAGCTCCTTAAAATATGATTTTATCATTTCCTTTTTATAATTCACAGTTAGATAAAAATCATTTGCTCCGAAGTTATAGAAACGATTAATTATTCTTTCAAGTATTGGGACGTCACCGATTGGGATAAGCGGTTTCGGAAGTATCTTTGTATAAGGATAGAGTCTTGTTCCCTTTCCTCCAGCCATTATAATAATCGGCGTTCCGGCAAGTCCTGTTGATGATATACCTACACTTGCTTGTTCATCATCAAAAAGAATATCAACAATTTTTTTAGTTGAATCAACTATCGGTACTGAATTTATACTTTTTGTCTTCATAAATTCGTATCCGTTATTCTTTTCATGTTCAAAAAGCATCTTAGGATTCTTATTCATCATTTTTTCTGCTTTTCCGTTAAGATCACCTGTCTTTATGATCCATCTTCTGATATCTCCGTCAGATAGGCTACCGATAAGTTCACCGTTATCGTTTACTATGAAAAGAATTCCACGAGTATTATTATCAATAAGCTGCATAGCCTCAACAACAGTAATATACTGTTTAGCTATGAACTTAACTATATCACTTTTTTCCATTATCCAGTTCCTCAAATAGTTTCTTTATCTCAGCCGCAACATATTCTATCTCTTCATCGGTGATCTGTGTACTTGAAGGGATATTAAGAATACGCTCAGCATAATAAGGCGCTTTTTCAAGCTTATAGGTTACTTCGCCCAGATATGGCTTCTGTTCGTTGATAAGTCCCCAAATAGCTCTTGTCTGGATACCTTTATCCTGGAGTCTGGTAATAATCTCTCTCATTTCAGTGGTTATGCGCTCCCTGTTTATCTCAAGAGAATAGAACCACTTGTTTGATGATGTTCCAAGACGAAAAGGAATAATCTTTGCAAGCTCATAGTTCTCAAAAAGCTTTGAATATTTCTCAAAATTTGCCTGCTTACGACGAATGAACTCAGGTAACTCTTCCATCTGAGCAACACCAAGAGCCGCCTGAAGGTTTGTCATACGATAGTTATATCCAACTTCATCGTGGATATAGTAATGAGGATCGGTTTTTGCCTGTGTTGAAAGAAAACGAATATGGTCGACAGTAGCAGATTTATTTGCAGTAACTGCACCGCCGCCTCCTGTTGTAATTATCTTATTGCCATTAAAGGAAAATGCACCGAAATCTCCGATAGTACCTGCATACTTACCTGCAAACTTTCCTTCAGTATAACAAGTGCCGAGAGCCTCTGTCGAATCTTCTACGACCTTAAGGTTATACTTAGCGGCAATATCCATTATTGACTCCATGTCAGCCATATTGCCAAAAACATGAACAACAACAATTGCCTTTATTTTTGCACCGTTTGTTTTGTAAATAAGCTCGCCATTAATAAAACTACACTCCGTCTCACAAAACTCTCGAAGCTTTACAGGGTCAAGACAAAAACTATCATCACAGTCGATGAATATAGGCTGTGCAAACTGATACTTTACCGGATTGACAGCTGCTATAAATGTTAGAGGAGGAACAAGTACGATATCTCCTGGCTTTACGCCGCACTCTACCAATGACATATGAAGAGCAGAAGTACCGCTCTGACAAGCTGCAACATTATCAGTATGAAGGAACTTTGCCATTTCTTCTTCAAGCTTTGTAATGTATGCACCGCCTGTAGATACCCAGCCCTGATCTATTGCATCATCTACGTATTTTCTTTCATTACCCTCAAAATTAGGGATTGACAGAGGTATAAAACGTCCCATTATTAATGCCTTCTTTCAAATATTACATTTTACTGTCAAGCGACTTGCCCTTTTCAATATGCTCGAAATTGGGCAGATATGTCCTGATTATATCGACTACCTCTTCCTTTGTGGTAGTATCCTTAGCAAACACATCAGTAAGTTTATCAAACAAGATTTCAACACCCTTGCGGTCAGGAATCTCCTTATCTGTTATTACACCAAGTGCAGAAAGCCTATCCATATCAAGTGATTCGGATTCGGTATAGAATTCCTCAAACGACTTCTCGCCTGATGTATTGGATACAGCATAGTGTACAGGATACTTTTTACTGCCGTTTTTAAGATTATTTGCTTCTTTTATAGCCTCTTCATCAGAAGAACAGTGAAGCACTTCATATCCATATTCATTAAGAAGATTTGTTGCAATGGAATCAAATGTCATCATCTGTGACTCTTCAAGCTTTGGGAAGAATATCTCACGATTTTTACCTAGCATACATGACAGCATACAAATCTGTCCGCTTTCTTCCGGAGAGACAAAATATCTCTTAACATCAGAAGGTGCGCTGAGAGGCTGAAGTTTAGATATCCTTGCGAGGAAACCTGCTGGCAAAGAACCATTTGAAAAGGCAACATTTGCAAATCGTGCTGTCTTTACCGGGAATTTATCCGAGTATGAGAATATCAGGTCTTCCATTATTCTCTTGCTTGCACCCATTATATTTACAGGATTTGCAGCCTTGTCAGTCGATACGCAGAAATATTCCTCCGGAGGGAACTTTTCAAGCAGATCAAGTAAAAGCTTTGCATTGAGCACATTGTTGCGGATAAGTGCCTCTACTGAATAGATATCTTTTTCGCTTCTTACATGCTTATGTGCAGAAAAGTTTGCAACAATATCAAATCCACCGCGTGATATAAACATTTTACGGAATACACCTGAGGCGAAATCCATAGGATAAGGTATATAGTCATCAGGAACGAACATCCCCTCAGTACTTCTAAGATCTCTTGTAAGCTCCGCAAGTGCATTTTCATTTATATCAACAACTACCAAGGTTTTTGGCTTAAACGGAAGGATTGCCTTTATATATGAACTTCCTATACTTCCAGCACCACCGATAACAAGTACGCTCTTACCGCTTATCTTTTCAGTGAGCTTTTGCCTGTTAGCTTCTATATCACCAAGAAACATTGATTTCGGTCTTTTTGTAACGTATTTTGAAATAAAAGACGATAATTCAAACATAAATATTCCTCCTATTAATTAGCTGATTTTCTTTTTATCAGTTTCATTATCTGATCCTTATACTTGAAAACTGCATATATAAAAATCAAGCTGTACAATGCAACAAATATATATCTTATTACTGTTAATTCAAACAGGAAATTTATTCCAACTGTTGCAACCGCCGAAATACCAACGATAGCTATCATAAACTTATTCGGATAAACTTTACTGTATCCTAAGCGATAGACCAAAAACATGTGAGCCATGAGCAGCCACAGATAGCATACAAATGTCGTATATGCAGCAGCGATATATCCATATTTATGTATGAATATGTAATTCAAAACATAATTAAGGACTGCAGCCGAAACGCTGGCTATGGACATTCCGATAATCTTCTTTTTGAACTGCTCGACATTAACATACATTGTATATATGAACTGGCATATACATCCAAGCATTACCGGAGGCATTACATATTTTGCTTCCATATAATCTTTTTTGCCTGTACCCATTATCGTGATAATATCCGGTGATATCAGCATGATACCTATTGCAAAATAAATGAATACCAATACATATTTCTTTGCAACCGAACATATCTCCGAATATGAATTCTCATGAAGCTTTTCCCCAAGCCATGGAGCAAATGCTGTATTCATTGATGTAACGAGTATAACCACAACTGTGCTACACTGGTAAGGCAAAGTATACAATGCATTTTTTTCTTCACCGCATATATCGGTTATCATTAATTTA
>NZ_JAGCFH010000188.1 GCF_017650195.1 Ruminococcus sp.
CCGGCTTTTCGGAAAGGGCACGGTGACAGACACTCTCCCTCTCGGCGGCGATACCGTCGTTACAATAGAGTTTGACAATGGAACTACACGAAAGCTCTGTGCCGATATCTCCGGGCTTGAAAAAGATGATCCGGACAATTCTCCCGACAATACATGATATAGTTTGCCAGGTGCAAAGCCGCAGGAAAATTCAACTTTCCATGCGGCTTTCTTTATGACAAAGAACAGATATTGTCCGACTTGCCCAAAAAGATTCGTAAGCTCAGGACTGTCGCAGAACGTTCACGAATATATCATAGAAGTGAAGAAAAATGAAAAATTAACGAAAATCGCAATAAGTGTAATGACAAATATAAAATAATGTGTTATAATTCTTATGGTAAATAAATACTCTTACGGAGGTAATATCATGAAAAAGCTCACTGCTTTACTTTGTATAGCTGCTCTGCTCTGCGGCTGCGCAGACAAGAACGGCGGAAAATCAGATAATACCACAGCTCAGACAACAACCGTTGCAACGGACGATGGTGTATCGACTACAGGTCCTACAGAGCCTGCTCCCACAGACCCAGTGCTCGACAGTGATCCCTCAGAAATCATAGTTCTCGGCGACACCACAGATATGACAACTGTCGCAAACGTTGACTGGGCTAAAATATACCGCTCAGAGCTGGAGGATTTCAAGAAGTCAGACAAGTACGACGAAACCGCTCGTTTTACCATATATGATGTAAATGACGATCTGGTACCGGAGCTTATCATATCCTACGGAAGTCTTGGCAACAAGACTTATCTCATAAAAACCCTGAGCGAAGGCTACTATACAGAATTTGATCCCATCACCGAATGTGATATGCTCAATTATGTAATGGATAGGAGTCTCCTTACCACTACAAGATACCACGACGATATACAGGTAATGAATATACAGCTGTACCGCCTTAAGGGCAAGGCTCTTGCGAATGTTGGCTCATTCCAGCGCTCCAGCTTAGCCGTTAAGGAGGATGGAAACTTCGTTACCGAGGAGACCTTCACCGCTGAGTACAATCATTTCATCTCCGGATTTATCAAGGATATGGGTGAGGATTTCAGCTTCGACAGTGATGTTATCAATGCATCTCTCGGCGGATGTGAAAAATGGCAGGATGCTTATGCGGCTGTCCTCAATGACTACCTGAAAAACAAGAAGAAGAACGACGATAACCACTTCTCACTTCTGGATATAAACGGAGACGATATCCCCGAGCTCTTCATTTCGGGCGCTTATCACTATGCTCCTTACGTTCAGGTATTCTCATGGAACGGCTGTCCCGTACCTGTCGGACAGTTTGGTAACTCCGACGGTACTATCGGATATGACGACAAGGCAAATGAACTCTATTCAAAGGTAGACAGTCCGAGCTATACCGCAGAAAGCATATATACATTCAACGAGAATTACAAGTTCTCTGAGGTTTTCAGCTACGGCAATACTGAAAACAGCAAACAGCAGGATGAAAACGCTGAGATATCCTATTCTGTCAACAATGAAAGGACAGATAAGTCCTCCTATGAAAAGGCTGTTAAGGAACGCGTTAACGATTCTCTCTACATCCTCGGCATGGACAACGACCTCACTGAGGAAACTATCAAAGCCTTCCTTGAAGGCAATTATGCTAAGGCTTCTAAGAGTAAGTAATATACAGTATAAAAGGACTTCCGCACTGGAAGTCCTTTTTTGTTTATCAATAGCCATCATACAGTCTTAGAAAAAATGCGTAATTTTCTGTTGTTGGAAAATTCCTTATTTGCTCATAAGTCAGATTCAGGGTCAGGTAATAATAATCTTCTTCCGACTGTGTCGGCTCCGATTCGACTGTAACATTGTAACCCAGACTACTGAGGCGTTCTGCTTCTGCCTGCAATTTTTCACGTTCAAAGATCTGATGATTATCACTAAATATATCGCCTTTTAATAGGTAATCTGCGCTTCCGGCATAAGACTCCATTGCGTAATAAAGTCCCATCGAAAGCCCGCATTCCCCGTTTGGCGGCACAGAATAACTTGCCCCTACAGTTAGTGGATATGACGTGATAAGCGAAGGAGTTTCCTGGGGTGCTTCATTTGTCCTTTTCAGATATACCTGTCCGCCGTTGCCGAGCTTCACAATCACTATATCCGTACTTTCCTTTACAGTGTAAAACTCAGCACTCGTGCCGTAGCTTTTGTAAAAGCCTTCGTAATCATTGCCGCTGCCAATGTATCTGTCTGCTGTGTAATCCACGCCGTCAGGGAAGGTCTGCATATAGTACTCCCCGTTTATGACTGCGTCCCCCAATCTGTCACCGGACACGGAATTACTTAGTGAAACACTTTGTTCCGATGTCTCTGTCTGAGCTGCAGTTGTTTTTTGATCTTCTCCCTTTGACCTCGATTCAGTTGTATATGACTCCTGTTTATCATCGGTCTTTGTCAAAGTCTCTGTAGTCTGTATTTTCTGTTCCGCACTCGTTTCAGACGTGGTAACGGTATTTTCGGCACTGGTTTGATTAATGACGTTATATTCCGCAGAAGTGTCAGTTGTCGTAATATCGCTGACAGAAGTCGCGAAGTTTTCCTTTGAAGGAGCTATTACTCCACCCTTCCATATAAATACGCCTACCGCCGCTGCCGCACATACAGCAGCAAGAGAGGCTATCGCTTTGACAGTTCTTATCCTGTGCCGCTTCGTTCCGGCTTCATATTCTTCTATGCGCCGGAATACATCCTTTGCCATATCCTCATAGTTTTTCATAATCAAAGCCCTCCATTTCAAGCTGTGATCGCAGTGACCTTCGCGCACGGTACAGCAGTGATTCTATACTGCGAACACTTTTCTTCATGATCTTAGCGGCTTCTTTGTTACTGAGCTCCTCGAAGTATACGAGCCACAGTACCTGCTGATACTCAGGACTGAGCTTTCGCATTGCCCTGTGTAACAGTATCTGCTGTTCCTTCTTTATATATGCTGTCTCAACAGCTTCCTCATCGCTTACAAGCTCAGCCTCGTCTTCAAGAGAGGTCTCGTTATGTCTCGAGCGTTTCCTCAGATAGTCAATCGCAGCATTTCTCCCAATGGTATAAAGCCATGTCCTGAACGAGCCAGTCCCCTTGTCTTTCGGCTTTTTTGTACCGATTATAACAAAGGTATCTTCTGCTATCTCCTCAGCTGTCCGGATATTTCCGACCACGCTTGTGAGGTACAGTATCAGACCGTCCTTATAGTCCCTTATTATCTCGACTAATCCGCTTTGGTCACCATTGTCACGGAAACGGCGGTAGCTACTTGCACCGTTGTCCATTGACAAGCTCCTTTCCGAAAGCAGTCTTTTCACTTTCACTTATTACACGAACAAAACATGAAATACTACGCGTCATTTTGAAAAAACTGCCAGGCAATTATCAGTGATTCTTCCCCATTTCTTTTCAATTATTTCAAAAAGCCATAAAGGAGAGAAAAAGTTTTCTCATTTTCTCCTTTATGGCTTCCCATTTCGATAGTCAATGTATTAATATTCTAAACTTCCTTTATCGCCGCAGCTGCTCCGACCTTAAGTACTGTATCCACTAC
>NZ_JAGCFH010000022.1 GCF_017650195.1 Ruminococcus sp.
AGAAACAGCCGATGTCAATGCAAGGACCACTGCCGCGATCTTATGCTTTTTCATTTAACTCCCTCTTTCAAATATGTTTAATATATAAAAACAATATATCACTCTTATTCTATCATATTTCTCAAAGGAATAAAATTGGAGCATTAGCCAAACTTTTATTTACACCAAGTAATGTTTTGACAATATTATACAATCCGCCGCTCTTGCCTATTTTTCATCGCAAAAAAGACAGAAGCGCCACTATATAAAGCGGCGCTTCCTATATCCTTACTTTCTTTTTGTTCCGGCTTATAAAGTCCTGTCACTGACCGGAGCTAATGTCAGGCGTTATCCTTAGACACTTTCTCGATTCCACCGTTGACTAACCTGTACTCCTCACCAGTCTCCTTATGGCAGATAATTATGCTGTTCTTTGCCTTTTCAACGATCTCGCGGTTTCCGGGCTCGTCCCTAACATAGAGCGTATTTCCGTTGAAGTGTACCTCGGCAATTATTTTTTCTCCGGTGATCATAGGCGTAGCTATATCGAGCAGCTTCTCAACGCTCTTTTTATCATTGATCTTTGGCTCATATTTTTCTCCGTAATAAATAGATCCCTGAGCTCTTGCACTGCTTAAACTGAAAATAGAATCAAGCTTTACCCACTTCTGAGCATAACGGTCATAATACTCATTATAATCAACATAACTAAGATCATAGCTATTCTCATAATTCATAGCCTCTAAATAAACAAGCGGGAATGTATAGACCGGATCTGTCGCTATCTCCATGATAAAGCCGGGATTATTGTCCATTTCGAGCATAAGGTCCGCCGGAGACCATTTATATTGGATATCATGAGCCTCAAGGAAGCTGACCGTATTATGGCAGGCAGAGGTCACAGGATATCCTTCGAGCTCCATATAGTATTCTGAGTTTTTGAGCTCGTCAGAGGTCATTGAAATGATATCCCTTCTCAAAGCTTCGGTAAGCTCTCTTCCCTCCTCAACGGAAACTTCTGTGATGTGTCGTTCACCTATCTTGTCAGTAATGTTGAAACGGCAGAAGTCAGCTGTTTCGGGAGTGAGCTCATCAGTGAAATCGCGTCCGTTCAGACTGCTTTTGAACATTTTATCAGTCAACTGTTCCGCATACTCCTCACTGGTATAAAGATCGCAGAAAAGCTCGGTCAGCAGCTCTGTAGGTACGGTATACTGACGGATGATAGCTGCTCCTCTCTTTGTATAATATGTCATCTTTATGTCCAATGAGTCCATTACAGAATATTGTATTATTTCGATGTTGCTCCCGTTATCAATATAAAGATCATCACCGCTCAGCACCTCATAATCATACTTATCATGCTCAAAATGGCGGTCAACCAGCTCCCTGTTCAGTTCAATGACGTCATTTATGATAGAGGGATTATGCATTACCCTGTTTTCATTCAGCTGATCCAACACTCCAAATGTATTTATCTCTATATCTGTGATATCCGAGGCTGAGGGCACGAAACTTGCCCTGCCAAGTCCCTGAGTTGCGTCAATGACCTTTAAAGCACCCATAACGACCGCACTGACAGCAGCAAAGCTGACTACAGCCGTCCAGAAGCGCCTGAAGCCCCTTCTCCTTATTACCTCCATAACGGACCAGAAAATACCGCTTATGATAAGAGCCGCTGCTGTCGCACCTGCCAGTCCCGACATTTTCATAAGTGATATTATGCAGTATACCGCAAGTCCCATTATAGCATAATAGAATGCATTGTAAACATAGGGCTTTGAAACGTCCTCAGCCTTGCGGCGCTTGTAGAGGATATAGGTCACTATGATGACAACCGCTGTAAACAGCAGCGCCCTTATGAAAAAATTCATAAACATTGACCTGCCGAGCATAACTGAATAGTCAGGGTTCCCTGTATGATCGATTTGCTCGGTAAACAAGAAATAGCCTAAGGCTCCGACAGGACTTGTGGTGAAGAAAAGATAGTTCCTTGTCACAGAATCACTACTGAGTCCGAAATGCGCCGCATTTACAATATTCATCCATGTCAGGAATATAAATGCAGGTATCATTATATTTACGGCAACGATGCTGAAAATAGCCTCAAATATGCTTCCTGCAAAGCTTATTGCGAATACGCAAAGCACATACAGCAATATCATGCCCATAACGACCACGGTGCCTAAACGTAGGATCAAAGGGATATACTCAATAACCTCATCAAGGTAGCCAAATATCTTAGCACTTATCAGTAGCTCCGCACCTGCTATCAGCGCACCTATAAACAGCGGAATTATATATACAGCAAGTCCCGAAAGGAAATCCGCGCTAAAACGCTGACGGTTGTTCAGGGGCAGGGAATAATTCATATCCACAAGTGATTTATTGTACAGATACCTGAAATTCACCATCGGTATGATGACGCCCATTGCCAAACTGAGACAGAAGGTGATGAATGCTATTATCAGAAACGGAACATATTCAGATTCATCGCTGTATATCCCGTACTTGTCAAGGTACATCTCCCACGCTGCAAATGCCGCTGTAATGGGCAGCGCAAGCAACTGAAAAACAAGATTCATCACGAACAGCTTCATGTCCTCTGAGAACTTGCTCCTGAAACGCAGAGCGAATGCTCCTCTTCTTTTATTCGCTGATGTTGTCACTGCTGTCATAGCCGAGCACCTCCAGTTCATAGATAAATATTTCTTCAAGTGTGAGCGGTATGACCTCTATCAGCACAGGGTGCTTTACAGACAGCGAAGCCTTTATAGTCTCTATGTCGCCCTTTGCAATAATGAAGTATATGCTCTGACTCTGCTCAAAGTGTAGCATCTCCACGCCCTCACAGGCAAAATCGTCCTTAGTATAGTTTACGGCAGCACCGTTCTCTTCTCTGTTGAATACCGCCTGTATCTTATGTACGCCGCCCTTTACGTCGTCGATATCCTGCGAGAATATTATCTTTCCGTCGTGAAGGAGAGCAGCTGTGTCGCAGAGCTCGTTTATCTCCTTTAGATTATGGGAGGATATGACAGTCGTTAGCTGACGGTCAAGCATGGCGTCCACCAGCATTTTCTTAACTATTATGCGCATAGTCGGGTCAAGCCCGTCAAACGCCTCGTCAAGCAGCAGATAATCGGTACAGCAGGCAAGACCAATGATAACTATAGCCTGCCTCTTCATGCCCTTTGAGAATGTGTTTATCTTTTTGTCAAGCGGAAGCTCCGTTTTTTTGCGGAGAGTTTCAAATATTTCCTCTGAAAAAGACGGATAAAAACTCTTATAATAGTTTTTCAGCTTTTTGAGCGTAAAGCTACCGAACTGCACAGTCTCGTCGTTTATGAAGAATACCTTCTGCTTGGCGTCAACATTATCGTAAACGCTCTCGCCATCAATAAGGACATCCCCTGATTCCGGAGAATAGATGCCGGATATAAGCCGAAGTATAGTGGATTTTCCTGCTCCGTTAGAACCAATCAGACCGAAAGCCGTACCCTTTTTGATACTCAGGTCTATGCCGTCAAGAGCGGTAAAGCTGTCGAATTTCTTTACTGTGTTTTTTAGTTCTATCATTATTCATGCTCCTCTCTGTAGGATATATGCAAGGTGTCTATCCTTGCCTTGAGATCATCGGGAGATATTCCCTTGTCAAAGGCTTCCCTGACCATCGAATCGAAATCTGCCAGCGCCTTTTTGCGGAACTCGCTGTGATCCTGTGCAGCCACGAAGCTGCCTCTTCCCGGAACCGAGTACAGCACGCCGTTGCGCTCAAGCTCCTGATAAGCCTTGGCTACGGTATTGGGATTCACTCCGGTGGCTTTTGCAAGACTTCTTACACTAGGAAGCTGATCATTCTCTGCAAGTGTCCCGTTAAGGATAAGCATGACGATCTTCTGATATATCTGCTCATAAATGGGTATTCTGCTTGTCAGGTCTATAGAAAACATAAGCAGCTCCTTTCTGTAGGGTGTGTACTATGTTGGCTAGTACAGTTGTTACACTCATATAATATCACATATTCTTCCTCTTGTCAACAGCTTTTCAAAAAATTCTTTAAAAAAATGTTTTCAGGCAACTCCATGAACTATGAAGCTCCGCAGCCGCTGATATTCAAGATTTTTTGCCTGAATTTTCCGCCACGAACATCATACCGACCCATAATTAGCAATATTTAGCCATACTCTGATACAGTCTGACGGTCTGTTTGTCCTGTTACCGTTAATATCCATGTTTAGCCCACACTAACTTTATAAGAAATAAACCGCAAAAAACGCCTTGACCTGAAGCACAATAAGTGATAACATATAATTGCTTTTAAAATTACTTTGAGTTTAATCTGTTATGATTTATACAGTGATTAAAACTTTTCTTTTACAAAATTAAAAAATATTAAATAAGTAATACGCTAACGATTCACGAAATATTCAGTTGAACAACCAGCATTTACACTATCAGCGATGCACAAAATGTAACTATCGCAGTAAGGACGCTTATTTGACCCGTAAGTAATAAGCATTATCGTTCCGAAAATTAGTAAATGATCAGCAATGGAGGTTAACCATGAAAAAAGTAGTCACCGTTGGCGTATTTGATTATTTTCACCTTGGTCATCTGCGCCTGTTTGAAAACGCTAAAAAGCTTGGAGATTATCTTATAGTTGCAGTTCAGGACAGCAGCTGTATCTTAAAAACGAAGCCCGACGCGAACGTGCTTTATTCCACTGAGCAGCGCATTGACATCATCAAAGCGCTCCGTGTTGTGGACGAGGTCATCGTATATCAGGACGTTGACAAGATACTGCCTCAGATAGACTTCGACGTCTTTGCTATCGGCGGAGATCAGCTCCACAAGGGCTTTCAGAATGCAGTAAAATGGTGTGAGGAGAACGGAAAGGAAGTCATAAGGCTTCCGCGCACAGCTAATATATGCTCATCGCAGATAAAAACAAGGCTCAGCGCTATAGGCTGAGGCTTTTATAGGGAATTGAAAAAGGGATCTTATGCAGTGCAGGGACGGAATATAAGGCTTCATAACCCTTATACAAGGCATTGCGAAATAGATATGACTTCTTAAAACATAAGGAGGTTAACTGTGAGAAAAATAAACGAACAGGAATATAAGCGCTGGCTTCTTGTAGTTCTCGAAGATATAGACGAATACTGCAAAAAAAACGGCATAACGTACTTTCTGAGCAGCGGCACAGCACTTGGTGCAGTACGCCATAAAGGCTATATACCGTGGGACGACGATATAGATATCATCATGAAAAGACCCGAATACGAAAAATTCGTGTCATCTTTTGAAACGGACAAATGTAAGGTCCTCACCTTTAATAATACAAAGGATTATCTGTATCAGTACGCAAAGATATGCTACAAGCGCTCAAAGGTCGTAGAGTGGGTAGTTCCAGAGATCAAGGAATTAGGCATAAATATCGACCTTTTTCCTTTGGACGGTATGCCCGATGAACTCATAAAGAGAAGGATACATCAGGACCGTCTCATGCTACTTGGCAAGTTCAAGACACTTTTAATACGCAGCCGTAAGCTTCTCCCTGAAGCAGTCAGGTTTATACTCCCCTACAGGTGGGCGCTTAAGCGCCTAGAACACATAGCGAAAAAGTACAAGCCCGAAAACTGCGACTATATAGGAAATATAGTAGGTACGACCGTTCGTCATTTTGAGGCACCTATTTCTTGTTTCAGCAGTACCGTAAGAATGGAATTTGAAGGCAAGCAGTATCCTGTCCCGATAAAATACAGGACCTATCTGAAATGCCTTTTCGGACCTGATTATATGACTCCTCCACCGGTGGAAAAGAGAGTTACTCACCATAATTTCACAGCTTATATCGACGACTGAGTTTTGGTAAGTTATTGGTCAGATTTTAGGATTTTGGAACAATTCGGCTTTTTAAGATTAAAAAGGGCATAAAGAAGTTTGATCGTTGATGACTTCTTTATGCCCTTTTTCGCAATCAGCACCCTGCCTAAGACAGGGTGCTGATTTTCATAAAAAACCGGGAACATAATGTTCCCGGTCTAGATGCGATTATATTACCGACTTTTACTGACCCTCGTGGAAGAAGTAAGGAAGTGCATCATATACATAATGTCTTACATTGCCCCACCAGTGGTCCTTACCATTAACTACCATGAAGTAAAGGTTGCCCTTAGAGAAGTCAGAGGTGTAAACGAACTGGCTCATCTTCTTCATTTCGTCAATCTGAGGACTAACATTAGGATAAGCTATATCAGTAGAACCTGTAGCGCAGAATATGAAGTACTCATTCTTCTGGAGACCGGACTTGTCTACTGCATTTGCAATACCCTTAGCCTTATCGTAAGCACTGTTGCCGTTCCAGCTGTCGCCGCTGAGAGGCATGAAGTAAGCTACGATGTCGAGGCAATTCTCAAATACAGCCCATGTAGAAACGCCGCCCATTGAGAAGCCGCCGTATGCTCTATGGAATCTTGAAGCCTTGAGCGAACTCTCGGATGTATCCTTATTAGCATATGTTGAGTACTTGCCCTCAACGAAAGGAACTACGCTCTGACGGAACTCGCTGTAGAAACGTCCTGCCTCAGTCTTGTTGAATGTTGGGAATACAACAATAAGGGGCTCGAGCTCTTTGTTCATAATCATATTGTCCAGCATATTCTGGATCATTGTATCGTTCTGGGAGATAAGAGTGTTCTCGTTCTCTCCGCCGCCGTGCATGAGATAGAATATGTTGTACTTCTTGCTTGGATCATAGTTATAAGGAGTATAAACATTAAGGCTGTTGCCACCGTTTATACCATTATAGCTCTCTTTTGTAACCTTACCCTTCTGCTGACAGCCATTGAAGTAATAATCAGGAGCTGCCTTGTACTGTAAGTTAGCATTGTAATTGAAGTTCGACTTAGGCTGAGTTGTAGTTGTTGTTGTTGTTGTAGTCTGTGTCGTTGTAGTTGTTGTGGTGGTTGTTGTAGTAGTCGTTGTTGTCGACTCTGTTGTTACAGTCTTGATATCATCAGAATAGCTCTTAGGAAGCTGCTTGATGATGCCAAGGAGATATTCCTGAATAGCAGCTGCATCGTTTGTTGTGATGCCGTCGCCAGCTGCGTAAACGTCTGCATTGAACTGCTGCTGCTCTGTGAGCTGATACTTGTTTGGGTTAGCAAGAGCCTGCATAATCTTTACAGCGTCAGCCATATCTACGCCGCCGTCGCCGTTAGCGTCGCCCCACAGTGTAACCTGCTCATTGAGGATATCCT
>NZ_JAGCFH010000189.1 GCF_017650195.1 Ruminococcus sp.
CATTCTTATTTTACCATTTACAATAAAATCAGTTGAAAACCATTATCGCCATTTGAAACTATTGAAGTGTTATAATAAGTAACAGCTCACGTTCGGAAGTTGCCTCGTTTCAAATATACTTGACTTTGAAGTTTTCATATGTTATAATTCGTGTGTACTCAGCAACTACTTTGTGGCAGTTGCTTCACGACACACTAATTTACATGATCTGAAATAAATAATTACAAAGGGACGGTGATTCCCATGGCAGATGTAAAGGAGTACAAATGTCCATCCTGTGGAGCTCCGATGCGTTTTGATATCAATAGACAACGCATGTTATGTACCTTTTGCTCAAATGGTTTCAGCCTTGAATATACACGTTTGCATTTCAATGAAGTGACAGATGAAAAGCAATCCGACTTTGACTGGGTTGACAGGACAAAATATGTATGGGAACCCGATATGCTCGAGGAACTTGTGGAGTATACATGTTCCTCATGCGGCGGAAACATCATAACCAAGAATACTTCATCTTCTGCCAGATGTCCTTTCTGCAATCATGACTTGATCATTTCTTCTAATTTTTCCGGTGATTTGCGTCCTGACAGGGTCATACCTTTCAGGGTCGGAGCTGAAGAATTTGCGGAAAAGTACAGACAAACCATCGCAAGATACGCCCCAAAGGCTTTTAGAGCTCCTTCGATAACGGATAATATTGTCGGATGTTATATACCAGTATGGCTTTACAGCTGTGTCTGTGACACATATGTAGATCTTTCTAACAAACGCTCCTTTAAAGTAACGGATTTCCCTGTTCCCGGAACAGATATAAAAAAGGATGTTTTCTATTCTGTTGCGCCCTTTTGGTTCAATCATTCAGTAAAATTTACCGAATCCTGCCTTACTGGCTTTTACGCAAGCAGATACTCCATAGGAGCGGAGCACGCAATGGAATTTGCAGACGAAGAGGTAAAAAAAAGTTGTTGTTTACAAAGAGTTGGCGCACTGGATAGAGTAGAACAATTTCCTGCCTCCTTCGACGTAAATGCATACAGCAAGATAAGAAATCAGAAGCTGACCTATTACCTTGTGCCGGTATGGTTCATGAATGTTAAATACAAAAGAAAAGAATATACATTGGCCATGAACGGTCAGACAGGCAAACTTGCTTCTCCTGATGTGCCGTTCAGTTACAAGGGCAAGCTGGTTTACGGGCTGATTTTTGCTTTTTTTGAGTTGCTGATCATTATCATTGCGTATTTCCTTTGTAAAAATTTCGCCGATGATTTATTATCGACCTTGATGATAACAATACCATTTATCATGATATTCACGTTTTATGCTTATGGAGAAACAGAGTGGATATGGTCGAAAATCTCCTATAAATATATCGGAGGCTTGAAAAGCACACCAAAATACTACTATAATGTTCAAAAGCACTATATTGATAAAGAGGAAAAATTAAAAAGGATTAAAAAAAATAATGGCGGGAAAGCAGACGTAAGTCGTACTTCTGCCGACAAAAAGAATCCTTGAAATAGTCAAGGATTCTCAGATGAATCATATTTTAAAACTTTCGGAGTATTCTGATTATAAGGTACAGCATCAATCAAGACAGAATAATTCAATCAGAATGCATCGAAATCAGAATGTCCCGCAAGCTCACACGAGAGAACATAACAAAAGCCTCTGTAGATAATCACAACGGCTTTTCATCTATTTAATAGTTTTTCACTCATACACTTGAAAAACAAATCTTACATATTGCTTTGCCCAAAGTCTTTGTTGAGAAATAAGCAGCACACTGATATCCATAATTTCAGTGTGCTGCATTTGATATATTCGCTTGTCTTATTTTAATTTGGACAAAAAATGGTCAAGTAAGATACAAAAAGTTACCTTTAATCCCTTAATATCTCTTTATCCTAACTTGACAAATTTACAGATTTTACGTTGTTTTATACGAGTACATGATTTTACGATAAGCTTTTGCTTGAATAACATATTATTATAGAAATAGCAACACTCTCGGAAATAAACTGTTGCTTTTCTTTTTTCTAACGCAAACACGTCGGCGCTAGCTTCGCAATTATCATATATATTATTAATTACAAAAAAACATGCGAGCATCGTCACCCGGATTTGTGGTATAGGGTTGACATCAGATAAAAAACGTGATATAATATAGCTATCAGAATTTAGGAGATGCTTTCAATGTTAGATATAACTATACCACAAAAAGGCTTCACGACCAAGGAGCTTGTAATGACTGCGCTTTTTACCGCCGTAACGGTCGTATGCGCATGGATATCAATACCTATAGGTACTATTGCCATAACTCTCCAGACCTTCGCAGTATTCTGCGTTCTGCTGACCCTCGGCGGCAGGGACGGGCTGTTCTCTTGTTTAGCCTACATACTTCTCGGAGCTATAGGGCTTCCCGTATTTACCGGCTTCAAGGGCGGCTTGGGAGTACTCGTTGGACCTACAGGCGGTTATATCCTCGGCTTTATGCTTATGGCTCTTATATACTGGGCAGGCACTAAGCTCCTCGGCAAAAAGCTTGCTGTACAGATAATACTGCTGCTCGCAGGACTTGCAGTCTGCTATACTTTCGGAACATTATGGTTCGTATACGGATATTCCGACAACGGAAGTACAATGGCCTTCATAAAAGCCGCAAAGATATGCGTTATTCCCTTTGTACCCTTTGATCTGCTTAAGCTCGTTCTTGCTCTCATACTATCAGATCGAGTGAAAAAATATGCCAAAATCTGAAAAAAGACCTGTTCACAGCCGAACAGGTCTTTTAAATTCGTATATATAAATATCTTGCTGGTTTATTGTGCATAAGGCGTTAGCAATTGCTTATTATACCGTAAACCCAAATACTGTCAAGACAAGCGCTATAAATTGCGGTCTTGACAGAGTTTGTATTTGTAGTTTCGGGCAATTACGCAAACGCCAGACAGTTTCAAATTATCCAATTACTTACCATTTTATTCTTCTGCAAGAAAGCTCTTGAGGGATTCAAGCTTTTCATTTGCAACACGTCTGCCAATACGATAGGCTTCCCTCATGATATCGGGATCATGCTCAATATGCCCCACCGGTAACTTCTCCGTAGGAGCAATAACGAACGCTCTCCCCTCCTTTTCAGCATTGAATATGTACTTTGTCTCACTGTTGTAGAGCTTATGATAATTGCCTATAGCCTTTATCAGCTCGGGATATTTGCGGTACCTGACCTTTATGAGCTTCATCATGCTCGTCGGCTGTTTCACATAATCACGAGGCTGAGTGAGTATCACCACGTTCCTTTCGCAACCTCTGCTCTCCATGAACCTGAGAGGAAGCACATCGGCTATACCGCCGTCTAGCATCCTGTGTCCTCCCACCTCTACTACCCTTGCAACTAAAGGCAAAGAAGCGGAAGCCCTTATCCATTCAAGCTCATCGTAGCAGATATCTCCGCACTTATGGTATATCGCCTTACCTGTCGTAATATCGGTACACACCACCCAAAAATCCATAGGCGAAGCGTTGAAGGCATCTTTATCGAACATATCAAGCTTTTCCGGCAGGGTATGATAACAGAACTCCGCACCAAACATATCTCCTGTCCTTATTAGCGACCATGCACTGCAATAGCGCTTGTCCCTGCAAAATCTTGTATTGTATCGTATCGCCCTGCGTATCTGTCGCGACTTATAATTGCAGCCGAAGGCAGCTCCTGCCGAAACTCCCACAGCCGCATCAAATGCTATGTTGTTTTCCATAAGGACGTCAATAACGCCAGCGGTAAATAGCCCGCGCATAGCGCCGCCCTGCATAACCAGTCCGTGTTTCATATCTTTCTCCCTGTTAAATTATGCATTATATCTGTAAAAAAGTGCTTATTATAAAAAAGAGCTGTCGCAACAGCTCCTTATGTCGTCAATTATCGCTGAGGTCATAAGGTTGCTCCTCATTTGAAAGAGCCACCTCTATCACTTTGCCGTAGAAACCCGCTGGATTGAGAAGTATCTTCTCCCCAATAAGTTTTGCCTGAGTAAGATCGGGAGCATAAAGTCTGAGATCCATCAAATCAAAACCGGTATCTATACACCTTACATGGATATAGTAACCATTGCCCACAGGCTCATACTCTATTTTCAGTTCCTTCTCGTACTTTATCCTTGCAAAGTATCTCAGTGCCGCAAGAACTAGCTTATCCCTGTAGGACTTGGGCGCATAGTTTTTCAGCTGTTTTGCGCACTCCCTGCCCTTTTTACCGAGTACATAGCACTCGCTACCCTTTTCGTCCTTCTCTGAAACCACAAGACCGTTTTTCAGCAGATAGTCTATAGAATCCTGATAGTAAAAGTAGTTTATTATACCAGTACCAATAGCTATATCGTAGAGCTGATCGGAACTTACGGGACGGTCTATTTTGTAAAGGAGGTAGCAGAGTAGTATATTAAGCGTAGGAACGTCCTTTATTTCAGTATCGGCAAGCTCAACCATTTTCATAATATTTTCGTCCTCCATAGTTTGTCACCTTAACAGAAATTCGGGTAATCCAGCATATTTGACAGCAAAGCTATATTCACAGCCGCCTCCACGCATGGAACAGCCGCAGGAACAGTGCAGGGGATATGCTTTTCGCTCTTCACAGTCTCGCTGGTCATATCCCTGTAATTCACAGCTGCCTGCTGACCTGCGGTATACTCCGAGGGCTTCATGGCAACTCTCAGTGTTATAGGCATACCGGAGGATATACCACCGATTATTCCGCCGTGATTATTGGTCTTTGTGAGAACGTGACCGTGGTCGTTTACATAGAACTCATCATTGTTCTGGCTTCCCACCATTTTAGCAGAAGTAAAGCCGGCTCCGAACTCAAGTCCCCTTACGCCAGGGATACCAAATACTAACTGAGCAATATTATTTTCAAGTCCGTCAAAAACAGGAGAACCGATACCGGCAGGAACATTCACGGCAGCACATTCAATGACGCCGCCAAGGGATTCGCCGCCCTCATGAGCCTTGTTGATATCCTCTATCATATCCCAGCCCTTGCGGTCGTTGATAACAGGGAACTTTTTGCTTCTCACGCTGATAACACCGTCACGGGTAATATTTACCGGGTCAAAGGGATTATCCTTTATATTGTGTATCTGTAGTATATGCGCTCCGGTATAGATACCTCTTCTTTCAAGTATCTGAGCGCAGACAGCTCCCGCAAAGCAGAGAGGAGCCGTAAGTCTGTCGGAAAAATGACCGCCGCCACGAACGTCGTTGAAGCCCTTATACCTAAGAGTGCCTGTATAATCGGCGTGTCCCGGACGTACAAGATTATCAAGCTCCTCGTGCTGTGGAGCGGAGGTTTCAGTATTCTGCAAAAAGGCACATAAGGGCGAACCCGTAGTGCGGTCTTTGAAAATACCGGACATTATATGTGGCATGGAATTAACAGAAGGAGAACCTCCGCCAGAGTATCTTCTAGCCATAAAGTCTGCAAGTGCTTCGGCGTCGATATACTCCCCTGCGGGAAGATTGTCCACAGTCACGCCTATTGCAGGACCGTGAGCTTCTCCGAACATGGAAATTGATATCCTGTTATTCCATACTGATGACATTAGCCTTACCTCCGAGCATTTTGTAGTCGTCAAAGAAAGCAGGATAAGACTTTTCCGCAGCCTCTGCCCCTTTTATAACGACTTCTCCGTCTATACGGGTCGCAGCAACAGCAGCAGCCATAACTATCCTATGATCGCCGAAGCTTTCCACAGTGCCGCCGTGCATGACGTTTGTGGGGCGGATAATAAGCCCGTCATCGGTAACAGTAACGTCTCCACCAAGTGCGTTGAGCATTGCGGAAGTACTTTCAAGGCGATCGCTCTCTTTTATTTTAAGTCTTTTAGCGTTATATATAACAGATTCTCCGCTGCCGAAGGCTCCCAGGACAGCAAGTATTGGCACAAGGTCGGGAATATCTGAGCAGTCGGCTCTGTAATGTCCGATATTGCCATTATAACACATTCCGTTGATAATTTCAAGGATTTTCTTGTCTCCCTGAACACTGTTTTCGTCAAGGTTATAAAGCTCCACCTCTGAGCCGAGTGCATTCGCCACACAGAAGAAGGCAGCCTGCGAGTAATCCCCCTCTATTTTCTCGTCTCTTGCAGTATAGCTCTGACCTCCCTTAACATAGAAGCCGCGCTCTGTTTCCTCTGCAAAAACGCCGAAACGCCTGAGCGTATCTATGGTTATATCAACATAAGGGCGCGATTCAAGATGCGAGGTAAGAACTATCTCAGAATCCCCTTCAAGGAGTGGAAGAGCAAAGAGAAGGCCGGTTATGAACTGTGAGGAAACATTCCCCTCTATTTCAAATATTCCACTTTTAAGTCCGCCGGATACGGAAAATGGCATAGTGTTATTATAATCAAAACTAACGCCGTTTTTGCCAAGCTCACGGATAAATATATCTATCGGGCGCTGAGGAAGGCGTCCTCTGCCGAAGAATTCTGTTTCACAGCCCACAGCTGCCGCAACGGGTATGATAAAACGGAGCGTCGAGCCACTCTCGTTGCAGTCGATAACGCATTTATTCGTTTTTATGCCGCCGCTGCCCTTTACTGTGATATCACCACCGTTAACTGTGAATTCAGCTCCGAGAGCCGTCATAGCACCGATAGTAGCTTCGATATCCTTTGACATGGTTACTCCACTGAGATGTGAAACTCCCTCTGCAAGCGCAGCACATATTATTGAACGGTGTGCGCAGCTTTTTGAAGCAGGAACGCTAAGCTTTCCGCGAAGCACCGAGGGTTTTATGCTAATGTCCATTTTTAGCCCTCCATAAGACGGCAGAATTCACTGAAGGGCACTTTTACTATCTCGCCCTTTCCGACTTCCCTGCATATTATGTAGTTTATATCATTTGCCTCGTTCTTCTTGTCCTTTGAACAGAATGGGAGTAGTTCGCTCATAGGGATATCACTGCCTGTTGGTAACTTATAAGCCTTTACGCATTTTTTCAATCTCTCTGACAACTGAGGAGCGAGCCTGTCAGTTATCATACACATACCCGCAGCAACTCCCTCTCCATGAGCTATGTCCTTATAGCTATGCCAGCCCTCTATCGCATGACCGAGAGTATGACCAAAATTCAGGAGCATCCTCTCTCCTCTGTCAAATTCGTCGTTCTCCACGACCTGACGCTTTATGTCGATACAAGAGTATACCATTTCGTCCATTATCTCATCAACATTTTCGAGGCAGTGGGACTCCATGAGCTCAAATAGCTTTTCGTCCCGTATCATACCATACTTTATGCACTCACCCATGCCCTCCGCAAGTATTTTATGCGGCAGTGTTTTCAAAGCGTCGCTGTCGCATATAACAAGGGCAGGCTGCTTGAAGGCTCCCACAAGGTTCTTGCCGCCGGAGATATCAATTGCGGTCTTACCACCAACAGAGGAATCCACCTGTGCAAGAAGAGTAGTGGGTATCTGCACGAAATCCACGCCCCTAAGGTAGGAAGCTGCAGCAAATCCTGTGATATCGCCAACAACTCCGCCTCCGAGTGCTATAATGATATCCGATCTGGTGATATTGCTCTCGCAGAGAAAATCGTATATCCTGCCGAGATTATCAAGACACTTGGACTGCTCTCCGTTTGAAAAAACAAAAACGCTGCACTCAAAGCCGGCAGCCTCAAGCGAGTCCTTTACCGTCTTTAAATGGAGCTTTTCAACTATATCGTCGGTTATCACCGCAGCCCTTCTCGACCTTGTGACCTCCGCTATATATCCTCCGCTTTTTGCAAGTCCGCCACGCTCTATTAGCACCTCGTAAGGCTGACTTGTTTTTACGCTTATCCTTTTCATTATGCCGACCTCCGGAAATTACCTTGATACTGTATCTTAACAGCATTTTATCTCAGAAAAATTATACCATACACTATAGAAGCTGTCAACACTTTTTTGCTTTAAAACTTTTATCTACTGAATTTTTAAGTTGTCACAAACATAGAAATCCATTTGAAGTTTTTGTTAATTATTTCTATAGTGCCTGTTAGTTTCGCAAAAACAAGAGCTCTTCCATTATGCATATTGCACATCATCTTTCAACCAATATCGCTATGCATTGTGATGTTAATACCAGGTTCACAAAATGTCAATCATTATCACCTGTCAATGTGCTATAATGTTAGTACCATTTAATAAAAGGCTTTCAGTCAGCAGATTAGGAGGTGAGTAGTATGTCCGTAAATGATTACATTTATGCCCTTGAAGAGTTCATTGTCCTCATGCAGAATATTGAAGCAGCTTCTCCAGACGTAATTGCCGAGGCGATGACAGATCTGTGCCATGTTCTCAGGATTGGCAAGGTTGAAATGCTTACTTACGAGAACGAAGCCGCCGAACACCTCGGTCTTGCCACTGTCCACCGATATTACAACTGCGGAGAGCCCTGCCTCGGGGAATACATAAACAAAAGAATAATCACCGCCGATGAGCAGATAGCCGTATATCGCGTTTTCATAATGAACGACACTGCTCCATGGGACGATACCGATAGAAAAAGGATAAACCTTTTCATTATGCTCCTAAGTACCTTCACCGGAAAAATGCGGTTGCTTACCCTTACCCATCGCCTCACTTTCTTTGACAGAGACCTGAATATGCATAACCACCGATATTTCATGTCGCTGATAAGAAAGCTTTACAAGGAGGAGATGATTGATCGTTTTACTGCGGTATACTTCAATCTTAAACGATTCTCTATAGTCAATCAGCAGATAGGCAGAGAAAACGGCACCAGAGTAATGAAAAGATTCATAGCTATGTTTGAAAACCTCCTCGACTGTCAGGACGAATGTGTCTGCCGTATAGGCGGTGATAACTTCATAGCCCTTATAAAGCAGGAAAAGCTTGACGACGTACTCGGGCTTCTAAGCGGAACAGGCATAACCTACGACGAAAGCAGATCTGAGCGTATATTTATTTCCGCCACCGCAGGAATATACGTTATCCCTGATATGGACAGCTTCACACTCCCAACAGACGTTATGGACAGAGTAAGTATGGCTTTTCAGCTTGCAAAAGGCTCAGCAAAGCAGGACGTAGTCTTCTTCGATGACGCTCTTCTCGCAAGAAGCAAGCAGAACAACGAGATTACCGCTTGCTTCCAGAAATCCATAGAAAAACAGGAGTTTCTCGTTTACTACCAACCTAAGGTAAATATAAAAGACCGCAGTGTTGCCGGCGCAGAGGCTCTCTGCCGCTGGGTCCACAATGAAAGGCTCGTGCCTCCAGCGGAGTTCATACCCGTCCTTGAACAGGGCAGAGATATATGCAAACTCGATTTTTATATGCTTGACAATGTCTGCCGTGATATACGTCGCTGGATAGACACAGGCATGAGAGCTGTAAGGGTCTCAGTAAATCTATCGCGACGCCACCTCTCTGATATGGATTTGCTCAAACATATCGTCGATATCATAGACAGGCACAATGTTCCCCATGAATATATCGAGATTGAGCTAACGGAAACTACTACAGACGTAGAGTTCAAGGATCTCAAGCGCACTATAAGGGGATTGCAGGAGGCAGGTATAGCTACCTCTGTGGACGACTTCGGCATAGGCTACTCCTCACTCAACCTTATCAAGGAGATACCGTGGAACGTACTAAAACTCGATAAAAGTCTACTTCCCGATTACGAAAAGGATAACCCAGAACAGAAAAGCGTCATGTTCCGGTACATTGTAGCTATGGGGCGTGAAATGGGACTTGAATGTATCGCCGAGGGCGTGGAGACCAAGGAACAGGTTAAGCTCCTTGAGGACAACCACTGCGATCTCGCTCAAGGCTTCTATTTCGACAGGCCTCTGCCCATAAAGGAGTTTGAAACACGTCTTATGGACGATTTCCGCTATGATAAATGACAACAGGCTGCCCTCAAAAGGCAGCCTGAATTATTTGAAAAATAACTTATTAGTAGCCCTAAAGCATGAATACGTTTGCGCAATTACACCGATACACACTCACAAAACTTTCAAGACCGACATTTACATCACTTGCTCATAAGTCTTGGCCAGCTTTGAGTGTATGGTATAATATACAATTGCGAACATAAGGCTCTTTTATAACTACACAAAATGTTATCTAACCAAATTATTTTATTGTTATCTAACCAAATTATTCTATGCTCTTGACATACTGCCTGTCTGTATGGTATAATATTAAACGATGTGCCGGTGTGATGGAATTGGCAGACGTGACGGACTCAAAATCCGTTGGTGGCAACACCGTGCGGGTTCAAGTCCCGCCACCGGCACCAGAACATAGCCTGTGTCCCCAACCACGTTGGAGTTCGCAGGCCTTCTTACTTTATAAAAATAGACTTAATCTACTTTCGCTTACGGCACTGTCATTAATTCCGTACATCTTACACAACACAGAACTCAACAGAAAGTTCGAGCCACACTTTTAGTGGGACGTTAGTTTTTATGCGCAATATAGTTTTCTAAACAGCAACATATACTCGTAATGAACATTTGCTCTCGACATGCTATTTATACAATTTTCTAAAAATTAATGGCTGCATGACATTTTTATCATGCAGCCATTGCTATAAATTCATTTTTCACATTCATACCCTATCAGAACCAACCATTGTAGTTATCAACATAAGTAGCCTGAAATTCCTCATCAGATTTGTAAAGATAAATTATACATTCAATAATGCTAATAACACTCATAACAGATGCTCCGATATCACATGTCAGAACTTAGAGACAAATTCCTTATGGTGGACCCGAAGGGGATCGAACCCTCGGCCTCTGCGTTGCGAACGCAGCGCTCTCCCAACTGAGCTACGAGCCCTTTTACATAGTTAATTATATCACTTATGAAAATACAAGTCTATCATGCAAAGAAAAGTTTACATTTTGTTCATATTTCTCTCAAAGCATTCCCATAAGCCATACTCATTTCTAAAATGTGGCCTTAGAGCTTAGAACAGGTATAAGTCTAGATATCACTTTTGTGCTGTAACTTATTGACACCGCCAGATCCATGTGTTATAATTAATATATCTCAAATAACCGCCGAAAGGCGGTTATTGACTTGAACTATGCTTAGTGAACGCACTTCCTTTATTTTTTCAGGAATATGCACATCACTCTGATTGACATAAATTTGCTTTTGCTGTAAAAGTCAAAGCAGATAATAATTATTCTATAGCAAATACATGGACGGTGAAGCTCTTGAAAATGGATGAAATCGGCTACAATCACAGACACGACCACAATTTCTGCATAGATCGTCCCAACGGCATGAATAGCTGGCTCATGCTCATTGTGAAAACGCCTGCACACTTCCGCGTGGACGGCAAGGAAATACGCACCTCCGCCCACTCTTTTATAATCTACACGCCATACACCCCGCAGTATTACTATCCTGCCACAAATGAATACTTTGACGACTGGATGCACTTTTTCCCTGACGAAAAAGAACAGAAGCTTATGGAGGAGCTTGATATTCCCTTTAACCGTCCAGTCAATATCGCTGATATCACCGATATGTCCGCAATGGTCAGAAGTATGTGTTTCGAGCACTATTCCTCTAACCCGTTCAGACAGCAATCGATAGACCTTTATTTTCAGTTGCTTATCCTTAAACTCTCGGAAAAGCTGAGAAAAAAGGAGGATCAGCACGAACGTCCGGAGGGGTTGTACTTCGAGAAGCTCCTGTGGATAAGGCAATCAATATATCGCTGGCCAAGCAGAAACTACTCAATAGACGACATGGCTAAGGAGCTTTCCCTGAGCCGCTCGCGCTTTCAGCACCTTTACACCGAAACCTTCGGCGTGAGCGTAAACAAGGATGTTATCTCGAGCCGTCTGAACAAAGCAGCTGAGCTCCTGAAAACTACCGACCTCTCTGTAAAGGAAGTCGGAATACGGGTTGGTTACGATAATACCTCCTACTTCGTGAAGCTGTTTGGCAGTATCTACGGACTTACCCCTTTGCAGTTCAAGCAGGCAGAGGGAAAATAATAAAGCGCCCCGAAGCGCTTCCGGTTAGTATCAGGGATATCACGTGATACAGTTCAGGAACGCGCTCATCTGGGGCGCTTTTCGTTTTTATCTGCAAGTCCTGCAAGAACCAAAAGTGTCATCAGCGCTGACAATATTATCCCAGCTATGGCAAGCTTTGATTTGTAGGCAAGCGCAAATATAGTCAAAACTCCGGCAGCAATGCCCATATACGTAAGGAAACGTTTCCTTATCATAAGTCTTTTACGCGAATCAGCCTGCCGCTCGTTCTCCTCCTTCTCATGGCGGCGGCGAATCTCATCAAGCTCCTGTTTTTCCTCGTCGTCTATCTTTTCCTGCTCCCTTGCAAAGACAGCATCTCTGACCGCACTCAGGAACCGCTCATAGACTGTAGTTATCATGAGCCTGTCGTCGCCATCAGAATACTCCACAGCCTTGCTCAGGGAGTCTCCAAGCATGCCGACGAACTGCTTCTCAAAAGCGTCATTATCGTTGAAATCGTAACCGTATCTAAGTATATAATCATCAGCAAAGCTCCTGACGACTTCCTCAAGGAGAAGATCGTTTCCACTACGGCAGCCATTGAAGGCAAGAAATTTCGCGTAATGAGCCTGCCAGCATTCTGGGGCAGCGTCAAGTATCATATCGCTGTACTCCTCGGCTGCTTCAAAATCCTCGTCAGCGAGGAATATATTCATTCTGCGTATCAACTTTTCAGGTGTGGAACGCCCAGCCGCACTGTGTTCAGCAAAGCCGTCGTTATCTCCTCCTATATGACGTCTTACAGATCTTATAAGTTCCGTCAAGAAGCTCATACCAGAAACATCCACTATCATATTCTCAGACAGCTCAGCCGGCACCTCTCCCCTGTCCATATCCTTAATGCACACGACAATGAGCTTTTCGCTGCTACGCTTTGCAGCAGACGCGCATCTCCCCCACTCGCTCTTGAATCGTGGCGAAGCAAAACTACCTGGCTCTGCGCTTACAACAAGCATTACCGGCGAACAACCTATTGCAGCGTTTATATAGCTCTCGGAATCCTTTTCAGGGACATTTCCGAGAGTTTCCGGAGCATAGAACACACGCATACCCTCCTGCGAGAGCTGACGGTATATCTCTTCGGCAATAATGCCGTCCTCCGTCATTTCACCCTGATCTCCATCAGCACGGCAGCACATATAAACATCGTACTTCTCTCCTGTGCCTACGCGTTCGAGCATATCACGTCTGAGCATTTCAAGTGCAAATGCCTCACGGCGGTAAACTGCACTCTGCTCAGTATCCGCAAGGCTCAGCGCCGTACAGCAGTCCTTATCATCAGTGAGCTCAATGCCGTAGGGGCGATGACATACAGGCACCTTAAGCCCAGAAAGTGGCTCGTCTTCATAAAGTATACCACAACGGCAAAGTACCTTTTCCCAGTAACCCTCGGGCTCGTCGGGGAACTCAACACAGAGCTGTGAAAAAAGTTTTTCAGCGCCCTCAAAATCGGTCTTGAATCGCAGTCCGCAGGCTCTGTTGTATATCTCGGCATACTTCTCCCTGTATTTTTTCGGAACAGTCTGACGGGAGCCGCAGAACTCGCATTCGCATATACCGCTTCCCTCCGTATCCGGAAGGAGCTTTCCGCACATCTTACATACATAACTCACTGAAGTCACCACCAATCGCAGCAGGATACCGTTCCTGAAATCAACATTATTATACCACAAAAACCGCAGAGAATCAACTGTTTACGATATTTTACAGCTTGTACACATTTTCGGCATTGCCATGCATGAAAAGCTCGCGCTGTTCAGCTGTTATGTCAAGGCTCTCCGCAAAGCGCAGATGCTCGGACTGTGAACAGCTGCCGAAATCCGAACCGAAGATGAAACGCCCGGGCATTTCTCTTATCGCCTTCTCCAGAGACTTCCTTATCTGTCCCCATTTATCCGCGTCATCAGCTAAAGACGAGGTATCAAAGTATACGTTTTCGCATTCTCTCAGTACTTCAAAGCAATTCTCTGTATCAGGATAAAAGCAGTGACAGTAAATAAAAGTATTTTCTCTGCGTTTTGCCCCAAGCTTTCGCATCTTTTCAGGAGCTGCATACTGATTATTGTCCCAGCCCGTATGGAAAAGCACGGGAACTCTGAACTCAGCAGCAAGGTCATACACAGGAAGCAGTGAGCTTTCAATACAGTAAAAAGGCTCATGTCCCGTATAGAGCTTCATACCGATGATATCTCCGTTTTCAAGAAGCTTCCTGCAATAGCACAGCTGCTCCTCAAAGTTTATAAGCGGACTTATCCCTGCAATGACTTTAATTACAGCGTCGCCCCTGAAAAGCTCAGCGCAGTCCCTTACGGAACCAATAACGCTTTCAGGCTCGGAATCCGCGATAACTATCCCCCTGTCAACGCCGTTCCTTTTCATTTCACCGAGCAGAGCCTGCTTTTTTGCAGGGAAGTCCGGGGGATCGACGGGAAGATGCAAATGTGAATCAATTATCATAAAGCTGCTCCTTTCAGTTTCAAATCGAGAAAAAACAAAGACCGCAGATTACTCTGCGGCATCCGTAACTTCGGGAGTATCATTTCCCTTTCGAATATTCGCCTTGTGCTTTAATACTACCACGGTATCCCTCAAAAGTCAAGTTTTTTTCTCCGGTGACCTTGCTATTTTATTAATTATATGTTATACTTATAAATGGTCTTTTCGAGCATATTTGACATAAAAAGTGCAAAAATAAGATATATCTGTTTATTTTTCGATTTATCGACCAATTTTTCAGAGAATGAAAGGTATAAAAATGAAGCTCAAATATATTTTCCCAGTTTTAGCGGCAGCCTGCGTGCTTACAGCCTGCGGCGGAAAAAACGCAAAGACAAGCGATAACGATAATACAGCTGTCACTTCCACTGTCTCGGCATCATCAACGACAACAGCTACTACCACAAAGGCGACCACGACCACTGTGACCACTACAAAAAAAGTTGATCCCCCCACCGACCTTGTCCTCAAAGGAATGGAATGTGCAGAGGTATACGACGAGATAAACCTTGATTCATTCATCACCGAAAAAAATGTGGAGCTCAAGGACGGAAGCGTTATGCTGAACACCTCGGACACAGGTGTTTTTGAGGTGGATATTCCCTACCTCTATAACGGCGGCGAATTCACAGAGAAGCTGCAATACTCGGTAGTGGATACAATCGCTCCCACAATTCTAAACTCCGGCTGGGAACCTAACCATAAGGTTGGAACTGACTTTGACCTCAATGACTATGTCGGATTTGTGGATAATTTTGACAGACACCCTACTCTCACATATACCGGTACAGTTGACAAGGATAAAGTCGGAGATTATCCTATTACCGCAACTGTTACGGACAGCTCCGGCAATTCCGTATCATTTGACCTCACCATAAGCGTTGTGGAGCAGCTTCCGCCTCCTGTCGATAACAATCCCCGTGTCAATTACAGCGACTTCATACAGCGCTATGAGGGCGGAAATGTACGCTACGGCATTGACGTTTCGGTATGGCAGTCAGATGTGGACTTCAACGCTGTCCGAGACGCAGGGTGCAGCTTCGTAATGATACGTGTCGGCTATTACTACAGCCAGATCACTCTTGACGATTATTTCAAGGAAAACCTGAAAAGAGCCACAGACGCAGGTCTTGATGTAGGTGTCTACTTCTATACCACCGACAATACTATCGAAGGTGTCCGGGAACACGCACGCTGGATCGTCGAACAGCTGGGCAATCACAAATTGCAGATGCCTGTCGCCTTTGACTGGGAGGAGTTTGCAAACTTCCAGAAGTACGGCATGAACAGGCAGGATATAAACGACGTATACGCCGCCTTTGCTGATGAGATAAGAAAGCACGGATATACTCCCATGCTATACAGCAGCAAGAACTTCCTAGGCAATATCTGGAACGAACGCACGAAGGCTCTGGCGCCGGTATGGCTCGCTCATTTTGTGGACTCCACGGACTACACTGGCGAATACGCTATCTGGCAGGCAAGCGCTTACGGTCATATCCCCGGCATCACCGGCGATGTGGATATGGATATACAGTATCTGGACAAGGCAATCTCATAAAAAAATAGTTTCTGTAAACAAAAAGGAGCTGACCGCTTGCACTTGGTCAGCTCCTTTTTGTTTTTCTATGCTGCATATTGCTCTAATGCGTAAGTCATTAGCGGTTCCCGGAATCTGCTTCGTTTACACTCGCATAATTCGACCGCTGCGCAATAATTCTCACTCAATGCCGTGGTATATTTTTGGTGTAAATAGGCATTTTTAGATGCCTATTTTACTTTGATTACTAATATTATATATCTGCTTTATTTTATAGTATCAAAATAGTATCAATAATAATCTCCCTGATTTCATAAATAATTTGCAAAGTTTCCTTTTGTGAAGTAAACATATTAGCTTTCATTACTTAACAAATTCTGAAATTTGAATAGTACAAGTCTTAGCTATAATATCTCCAACTTTATTTTTTTAAGTATTCTTCAAAAGAAAGCACTTTGTCACCTGCAGTTGATGTATATGCATAGTATGAAAGAATAATTGAAGCATCAACGGCATTTATCATACCATCATTATTCACATCAGCCGCAAGCTGTTGTGC
>NZ_JAGCFH010000190.1 GCF_017650195.1 Ruminococcus sp.
ATTTGCGATAGACTGGAGAATAGCAACTGCATCAGCAATTGTTACCTTGCCATCAACGTTAGCATCACCCTTGAGTGTAACCTCGATGTCACCACCCTGTGAAGCTGTAGTTGTTGTAGTAGGCTGTGTTGTAGTAGTTGTTGTGGTATCGGTAACTTTACCGATTGTTACGCTACCAGCATTAGCCTTAACATTGAAGTTAACCTTAACGCCATCTTTAAGGTAACCGCAGTCAAATGCATCGTTCTTCACACCTGAACCAGAGTATGTCTCACGGTCAGTAGGAACAATTGTGATTTCGGAAACTGTTCCGTTAGCGGCATTTGCCGAAACGGTTCCACTGATAGTACAGAAAGTACCCTCACCTTTCAGCCACTTGGACGAATCATCAACTGATGTCGACCATGCTACGCTGATAAGCCCCTCTTGTGAATAGTTGCCGAAATTCGGAAGCATTGATGATGATGAATCACCGCTTACGCTTCCTGCCAGCGTACCTGCCTTAATGTCAGTGATTGTGAGAACCTTCGGATCATACTTGATAGCGAAATTGCAGCACTGAAGTCCAGTACTCGGAATATCAGCCAGTGACACATCCACAGAAAATGCCCCTCCTGCCTCCGCATTTGTCTTGCTGGCGGAAATCTGCACTGTTTCGTCAGCCGCAACAGCGGGAGCGATAGAGCATACTGAAAGTGAAAGCATCGCTGCAGCCATAGCTCCGATGACTATCTTTTTTGTCTTCATGATTTTTTTCCTCCTTCTTCATTAGTGTTATATAACAAAGGAACAGGAGCCCCTTTTATTATATCTTGACTTGGATCGCAGCTTCTGAAGCCGCATTGATAAATCATGAAATGCATAAACACAGTTTTATGAGTGCAAAAAGCTGTCCGTACAACCAGAAACGTATGTACACGCCGAGTACGGATAATCTTTTTCTCACACAACTGCCATTAGCCCTAAATGCCTCTTACAGTCGTGAAGAGATGGCAATCCCATAATCCATATTTATTCATGATTTCATTATATATCAGGTCCTTAGAAATGTAAATAGGTTTATTTCGTTTTTGGTATTTTATCTAAACATTCAGCATGTTTTTTGCACGGTTTGCACAATCGAAAAAATGTCCTAAATTCAACCTGAAATAGCCTTTGTGAATGTAATATGAACAAATTTATTATTTATCAAGCTTCTGGAATTCTACTGGTATACTCTCGTTAATTATATCATTAAGTATGTCCCAGCCAAAGCTTGTGTAAGTGCCCTGAGGTATCGCATACGGGACTCCATGAGCCGCCGCAAGTTCAGGTGTATATTTGCTGTATGGGTATACTGCAAGATTTGCGAAATCAGGCGATTCATAATGGATGATATTCGGGATAGCGCCGACATTTTCAAGCGTGATCTCACCTGTTTCACCATTCATTACTATGTCAAAATCCGGCATCTCACCGACAAGGTTGAAGTTATCAGTCTGTGCACAGATGAAATTTCCCATTGAATAGAAAACAAAGCCTCTGGTTCCGTCATCGCGGGTGATCCATTCCATGGTCTCCGCAGTGTGAGTGTGGCAGCCGAGTATTACGTCAGCTCCCCAGTTTACCATCTTATTGGCAAGTTCTATACGATCCTCTGATACAAGGTGAGTATCTTCAACGCCCCAGTGTGCAGCAACAATGACAACATCTGCCTTTTCCTTGGCTTCCTTTATCTGCCGCTCAATAACATCTTCTTCCGAATTCATTACTACCCTGAGGGGGGAACCTGCCGGGAACTCAAATCCGTTTATATGCTCCGCATAAGCAAGGAACGCTATTCTTACTCCGTTCACCTCACGGATACGGATATCATTCGCATCATCATTATTGAGATAAGCACCGAGAACAGTAAGGTCATTCTCTTCAGCCTTCTGATTCCAGAAGTTGATGGATTCCTCAAGAGCATCAGCACCAAAATCAAGAAGATGATTATTTGCCATTGTGAAAACGTCGAAACCGAGGTCAATTACCGCATCTGCAACTTCCGGAGGAGAATTGAACAATAGAGCACCGCCGTTTGCACCGCGTATATCATTGCTCTGACTTATTATCGTCTCCTGATTCAGGATAGCGAGATCAGCATCCTCTATGATGTACTTAACATTCTTGTAAAGAGGCTTGAAGTCAAATCTTTCACCGGGACCTGCCAGCTTTTCCGCATTCTTGTATACTGAATAGTGAATAAGATTATCACCAGCCGCTACGACATGAACGCGCTTGTCCTCCGGGACAGGTTCAGTAGTGGGTTCTTCAGTCGGTAACTCAGTAGTTACCTGTGGTACATCACTACCACCAGAGTTGCTGTTTTCACCCTCGCCGCCTACCAGCTTTGTAGCACAGCCAACACCTGACACAAGAATGACTGCCAGCACTGCAATTGCAGCTACGGCACGACCTTTTCTCAACTTCATCTTAATCGTCCCTTTCAGCGCGGGAGATATACTTCCGCGACTATATTATATCACATTGATTTTTCAATTGCAATTACTAATTGTATGATTGCGCCTGATAAATACAGGCAGTTTTATTTGCTAATTGATTGGATTAAGGCGTGTTTTCGCCTATTCTAAGCCATTTACACAGCTGACAAATCGTGCCTAAAGCACTCTTTGTTAGTTTTCACGAAATTTTATCGATATTTTTGTTTATTCTGCTGTTCTGGAGCTGAATAAACTCATTCGCAAGAGTTTCTGCCTCAATGTATGATGACAGCTGATAGCATCTTCCCCTGAATTTTGCTGAGCCGTAGAAGCCGTTCATATACCATGCAGCATGCTTTCTTGCTTCATGCATGGCTAGTTCCTCATTCTTCAAACTAAGATCAAGGATAAGGCGTATGTGCTCAAGCATCACCTTCATACGCGTCTCAACTGTCGGTGATTTGTAATCAATTCCACCAAGCGCAGCTTCTATCTCTTCAAATATAAAAGGATTTCCGTAACTTCCACGGCCTATCATTACTAGGTCGCATCCGGTCTCATTATATATATTAATACACGAATCCGCATCTACAACATCTCCGTTGCCGATGACAGGAATGCTAACCGACTCTTTAACTTTTCTGATAATACTTAGATCAGCCCGCCCGCTGTAAAACTGATCACGTGTGCGTCCGTGGACCGCTATTGCAGACGCTCCTGATGCTTCAAGCGCTTTTGCCATTTCAGCAGCGTTAACTGTTTCTGACGACCATCCGCTTCTGATCTTAACAGTAACAGGAACACTTCCTGCTGCTTTTACCGCAGCGCCTGTGATCTCAGCCGCGAGTTTTATGTCTTTCATCAGAGCCGAACCAGCTCCGGTACCGATGACCTTAGGAACAGGACATCCCATATTTATATCAATAATATCCGGATTATAGTCAAGGACTATCTTGACAGCCTCCGCCATGAAATCTGGCTCGCTTCCAAAAAGCTGTACCGCCATTGGACGTTCCTCATCCGTAACTGTGCATAGCTCAGCAGTCTTCCGGTCACTGTAACAAATTCCCTTGGCAGATACCATCTCACTGACAGTATAAGCGGCACCGAACCGCTTGCACATAAGACGGTATGCTCGGTCCGCTACGCTCGCCATCGGAGCAAGCGCTGCAGTTTTCCTGATCTCAACGCCGCCTATATTTATTATAGTATCAGCCATTGACTTCCTCTTTTTTCTTGCGAAATACAAATACCTTGCTTATAACATAATTGAGTATAAGAACAATCACGTTTGCCAATACCTTAACTACCCAGTAGTTAAGTCCGATCATGGCATAACCTACTCTCATGATCAGCCATTCAACAGCAAGTGTGAAGACTCTTCCGCCATAGAACTTTCCGCCTTCTACAATAAGATTCTTTGCGCCTTTAGTTGTGGAGTCAAATACCCATACTCTGTTTGTGAGATACGCAAATGTTACTGCGCATACCCATGAAAACACTGTACTGATATCGCTTACTGCCCCGTCATCAAATCCTCCCCATCTCTCGAGAACCCATTTTGCAAAGCCTGCTGATGCAAAGCTGACAAATGTGGTAAGTCCTCCGAAAAACAGGTAGAGCCACTTGTCCTCATAATTGAAATATAAG
>NZ_JAGCFH010000191.1 GCF_017650195.1 Ruminococcus sp.
CATAGTAGTACATTCCTTGGTAAGTTTGATTGGTAAGATTAGTAGTAAATTGATAGTAAATGCTGCATATACAGCAAACCGCCTCAGAAGGAGAACTGAGACGGAATACTGCATCACCGTAAAGAGGTAGAATATTCAGCTTTGGTGTCCGGAGCAGGAGTTTCACCTGCACGGTGGTAGTGCAACATACCACCCAGCATATAAAAACGCCTGCGTCTAAAATTTCGCCATCCGAACAGGAGTGAGAAGTATAACTGTGTGCTTGAAATACTTCTCGAAAATAAGGGGATATGCTTGAATATATTGTAGAACAAAAAAAGGAACCTCGGAAGTACAAGGCCCAGCCCTTATCAATTGAATCATTTTAAGGGTTGTAAAAAATGATCCAATAGAGCCTTGTACTATCCTTATGGTTCCATTATACGTTATATTTTTGAAAAATACAATTCGTAGATAATACAAAAATAAACGTGATATTCATTAGTTTGATATCGTATTAATAAAAATGCTGTTGAAAGATTGTAATAATTACCTTGATTTCTCATGAATGATATCAATTATCTCGTTCTGCTCCTCCGTATCAACGCCGAGAGAGGCAAGAGCTTCGCGTGTACCGCAGTCCGGACAGATAAGAGTAACATTATCCGTCCTTGATACTGCAGGCCGTTCTGTGAAGATCTGACCGCATTTAGGGCAGGTCATTTCAACGGTATTATCTTTCATAGTCTCACCACCTTTCAGGGAAGGACCGCCGAAGCGGTCCGTTATGCTGCGAACCTCCAAGCTGCATTACCGCTAAGATTCTTAGTAAGGAACTCTCGTGCGGTCTTGAACTCGTCGCCTATAAGGCCGAGTCTGTTCAGCCAGGTTCTCATTGCAAACCTGGGATTCTCATGCTGCTGTGGCTTGGAGCTTGCTGTCTTCTGATCCTTAGCCATCTGATTGAGAGCCAGGCAGAGCTGAATGTAGCTCTTGAGCTGTCCAGCGTGCAGGCCATTTCTCTTGCCGTTCTCAGGCTTGTCGAACTGGAACAGTCTGAATTCTACAGTACCCTTTGTGAAAGTAGCGTGCAGGTTAAGCATGTGGTAGCGGCTGCTGTTGTAGTGGTACTCTCTGCCGCTGTCGCATCCCTGAGAGCTGTACCAGATGTCTGCGAGCTGAGCCATTGTTGTGGGCTTCTTGCTATTAAGCTGTCTGATGAACTCAGGATTAACTGTACGGCAGTAGTTATTCATGCGGCTGCGGTCTATTCTGATTGCTTCTGCTATAAGTTGCTCGTGACTTGCCATGATGTTGGCGAGTGTTCTTAAACTTTGTGCTGTGTGGCCTTGTGCTCCAATGTGGATGTGAACGCCAGCGCCTACGCCTGCATGGCTTATAGCTCCGGCCTTGCGAAGTCTGCGGATGAGCTCCTGGAGAAGCTCGATATCGTCATACTTAAGGATAGGAGTTACGAGCTCACACTTCTGGCTGTCAGGACCTGCGATAGAGCTGTCTCTCTGGAACTTCCACTCTCTGCCCTGCTGATCCCATGCACTCCATGTATAATAACCGTTGCGTGCAGCTGTATCACTGTAGCGGCCAGTGCCGAAAAGCTCAGCTGCGATCTTAGCTGCAGTGTTTCTTGTGATGTGGTTCATCTCAACCTCCACACCGATTGTCTGCTCCTTCATTCTTGCTATCTGCTCAACTGCCTTAGTATTCATAATCAAATCTCCTTCCGGGCTGTACCCTTATGTTGTGTGTATTATAGCTTACATACATAGTTATTACAAGATGTATTAGTACCAATGTTTCTGGAATTTCTTAGTGTATATTTTAGTGTATATTTCGTTGTTTGGAAGGAAATACGCCACGCAAAATGCATGGCGTTTATAGATCATCTATTATCCTTAGTAACGGCAAATAAAGCACCCCAAAAAAAGCCTATTATTCCGCCTACTGCAAAACATAAAAAATTACTCATAATAATCTTCCTGTCCTCTCCTGATTGTTTCACGTAGTCTTTTGTACATTTCCTGTATTTCTTGTATTGATTTCAGTTGGCGTTTAAGATCATTATTTTCTTTAAGGAGCATGTCTATATTCTCCTGAGCAGTCTCTACGCCTTTTCGGTAGCCTTCACGAAATGCCTCAAATCGTGAAGAGTCATTTCCTTTAATATTCGTAGATCTTATCGCATATTCGAACGCTTCTGCTTCATTTATGGCGTTCTCTTTGGCCCATTTTTCAGCTAATTCATTTAAATAGCTCATCATCATCACTTCCTATAACCTGGCCGGTATTTATATCCAAACCGGCTTCGAGCCGCATTTCTGCAATTTTCTGGTCTGCGATCCTATCAGCGAATAGGAATCCCATAATAAAACCTAAAAGAGCAGAACCTGCACATAATATAACGAATATCATTTCTATCACCGTCCTTTCGTAATTTATTCTGTTCTTCTGTTCCATAACTCGATAGCTCTATCATTGGCGCAATAATCTTCTGAGATACCTATACAAGTACCATTAGATCCGCATCTATCACATTTTACATATATCAAATTTCCTGTTTTTTCAAGATTTCCTTTGCCGCCACAGAATGGACACGGCTTAATGTCAGGAGCATAAGCAGCTCGATCACGAACTGCAATACTCATAATACAGTAACCTTCCCTGCAATACTCTCCACGAAGGACAAATCTTACATCTGCAATGCATTGTCTGCCTGTATATTTCTTACCGTCAAACTCTCTGAGCTGCAGGATATCATTCGGATGAAAGACTTTATCATCTTCTTTGCGTACTTCGAAGGTCTTAAGACCGGAAATTACACTTTCAAACCATTCAGGTGCTATTTTGAGATCATGTATCATCGTTTATTTCCTCCTTGATTTTATTAATATAATATATTAATGCATCTGCACTTAAATCTGCTCTTAAATCTGAAGGAATATCAGCCATGCTCATACTATCCATTACACGAAGGTCTCTTTTACGAGCTTCGATGATTCTTACAACCTGATTGATGGAGTCTTTTATAATATCCATCTTACGTTCTGTTTGTATAATGAATTCTTCTGCAAGATAAATTTTATTACCTATGTATATGATATGTCCTTTATCATAATACATTTGTTTGTCCCTCCTTCC
>NZ_JAGCFH010000192.1 GCF_017650195.1 Ruminococcus sp.
GACTGGGACGATGAAGATTTTGACTGGGACGATGAAGATTTTGACTGGGATGACGAGGACTACGAGTGGGATGATGAGGACTACGAGTGGACCTTTGACCCGAGCGAGTACAAGTATGAAGACTACAAGGACTATATGACAGAGGAACAGTTCAATGAAATGATGAAGCTGATGGAAGAGCTTGCATCAAAGGCATCATAAAGTAATAAAAAAGACCTCCATTCACATACGGAGGTCTTTTTTATTATATGTTCTCAAAACAAATGTTTATATGCGTGCATAACGGAGAAACTGAAAATTGTTTTTCAATATTCAATGATTTAACATTGAATTTCATGCCTTTCTCGCCCTTATAATATGAGGAGCTTTTAACTGTAACACACAATCTGGCTTTACTTACTGCTTAAAACCAGCAACTTTGAAAGGATAACGTTAGCCGCGTCGAATTTGGACATGAGCTCCATTTCCTCAGTATCATCTTTGGTTATCATTGTGATGATGTTTGTATCGGTACCGAATCCCGCACCGGCACTCCTGAGGGAGTTAGCGCATATCATGTCACAGTTTTTCTTGGCAAGCTTGACCCGTGAGTTCTCGATAACATTGTCCGTCTCCATAGAGAAGCCACAGACTGTCTGTCCTTCGCGGCGGTTTTCGCCGATGTATTTTAGAATATCAGTTGTACGCTTAAGGGGGATGCTCATATCTCCGTCGGACTTCTTTATCTTGCTGTCGGCGGTTGTAACGGGAGTATAATCTGCAACTGCTGCTGCTTTGATAACTATATCCGTATCTGCAAGACGCTCCTTTACCGCGTTGAACATATCCTCAGCAGATTTTACGGGAACTACATTTATGAACATAGGCGGCTCAACATCGGTATGTGCTGCAATTACGGTAACATCAGCGCCTCTCAGCATAGCTGCTCTTGCAAGGGCATAGCCCATTTTTCCGCTGGAGTGGTTTGATATGAAGCGGACCGGGTCAATGCTCTCACGGGTAGCGCCTGCGGTAACGAGCACCTTTTTTCCTGCAAGATCCTTTTCAAAGGCAGCTTCGCGGACGATGTACTCAAGGAGAGTCTCCTCATCGGGGAGCTTTCCGTCTCCGATATCGCGGTTAGCAAGCATACCGCAGACAGGCTCCACTATTTCATATCCGAACTTTCTCAGCTTTTCGATATTGTCTTGAACGATAGGGTTGTGGAACATATTATGGTTCATAGCTGGAGCTATTATCTTTTGGCAGGTACAAGCCATGACGGTAGTAGTCAGCATATCATCAGCAATGCCGTTTGCTATTTTGCCAATGACATTTGCGGAAGCCGGAGCTATCATTACCACATCAGCTTTTTTCGCAATGGAAACGTGCTCTACGCTGTACTCAAAATTGCGGTCAAAGGTATCTATTAGGCACTTGTGCTGAGTAAGGGTCTCAAAAGTTAGCGGATGAACGAAGTTCAGCGAATTTGGAGTCATGGCAACGTGTACATCAGCTCCCAGTTTTGTGAGCATTCGTGCAAGGTTGCATATCTTGTATACGGCGATAGAGCCTGTCACTCCGAGAAGTACGGTTTTTCCTGTAAGCATTTTCGTCACCTCATATATGTAGTTCATTGGGGCATTCCTCGCCCTTGTGGCAGGCGATAATATTATTCACCGTAGTCTCGGCGATATTGCTGAGAGCCTCTTCCGTGAGGAAAGCCTGATGTGAAGTAACTATTACGTTAGGCATGGAGATAAGTCTTGCAAGGGTGTCATCGGCAATGATATGACCCGAGAAGTCCTGGAAGAAAACGTCTGCTTCCTCCTCATATACATCGAGGCAGGCAGCACCTATCTTTCGCGCCTTTATACCTTCAAGGAGAGCCTCTGCGTCTATGAGAGCTCCTCTTGAAGTATTGATAATAACAACGCCTTTTTTCAGCTTATCTATCGATTTGCTGTCTATCATGTGGTAGGTCTCATCTGTGAGAGGGCAGTGGAATGAGATGATATCGCTGCGGCTGAAAAGTTCGTCCAGCTCTACATATTCAATATCACTTTCCTTGGCAGGAAACTTATCGTAAGCGATAACGTTCATGCCGAAGCCGCGACAAATATTTATGAATATACGACCTATCTTACCTGTTCCAACAACACCGACAGTTTTTCCGTGAAGATCAAAACCTGTAAGTCCGTTCAGGGAGAAGTTATGGTCTCTTGTACGGATATAAGCCTTGTGTACGCGGCGTATAGACGTCAGCAGCAGGGCTGTGGCGTGTTCTGCGACAGCATAAGGTGAGTAAGCAGGAACGCTGACTACTTTTATCTTATCCTTTGCGTACTTTATATCCACATTGTTATAGCCGGCGCATCGTAGCGCGAGCACCTTTACTCCGAGAGCGCAGAGCTTATCGATAACGGCAGCGTTGACTGTATCGTTAACGAAAACGCAGACAGCCTCGCAGCCCTTTGCTAGCTCTGCGGTATCCTCGTTGAGCTTTGTCTCGTAGAACTTGAACTTTATGTTGTTGTTCTTTCCGAACTTCTCGAATGAAGGAGTATCATAAGGCTTTGTGTCGAAAAAAGCGACTTTCATTGTATTCACCCTCCTGTTATAGGTCATTATTGATAAATAACATTTTGTGTGGTTCGTGGCAATTACACAAACGTCTGCCTGCCCTCGACTAACAAAAAGTTACATTCCCGTTTTATTAAATATGAAGCTCTAAGAGTTCATCTTAGAGCCTTATATACGTTTATTATTGTATGGAAGCTCTCAGATTATCTCTGCGAATACTCCCGAAAGGGAAGCTATATAGGTCTTCTGTACAGTTTCCGCAGGGATAGTCTCCCCGTTGAGTTCGAGATCCTTTGTAGCGCAGGCATCGGCAACAAGAGCAACTTCATAGCCGTGATCCATTGCGGCGCGTACAGTTGTGTCTATGCAGAGGTGAGTCATCATACCACATACTATGAGCTTTTCAACGTCGAGGCTACGCAGACAGTCGTTCAGCTCTGTGCCGAGAAAACTGTTTGGGCAGTACTTGTTTATGACGATATCGTCCGGCAGAGGAGCGATACGCTCCGAAATCTCACAGCCGTAGGTACCCTCGTTGAAGAGAGCCTCGTCGTCGGAGTTTATGTGCTTTATGTAAATGACCGGGCGTCCTGTTTTCCGGCTTTCGGCAATAAGCCTGATAATGCGTTCCTCAGCTTTTTTCGGTTCATGGAGTGGACAAGCTCCGCCCTCGAAATAATCGTTCTGGACGTCGATAACAAGTAATGCTTCTTTCATAATCATATCTCCCTAAGTGCAATAGCTTCCGTTTTTACATTAAATGTAAAAACAACTTTTTAATAGTATAACATATTGGAGAGCCTGTGTCAATCAGTTGCATAGTGGTAATAATCACGAAATATTACGTTTTCGGGCATATAAAAATGTAAGGTGTTGGCAATAAGCCTGTCCCCTGTACAAGCAGAAAGGCAGGTAGTCATAATGAAGCGTTTAGCTTCTATATGGCTGCCTGCCATGGTATAATGCTTCGGATATCAGAAATTGAGCTCGTCAGAGACAGTGATATTTACAATATCTGCTGCCACGAATCTTTCTGGTGAGAGCACGTAAACATAGTCTCCTATATATATAGCGCGGTTAAAGTCGTTATATATATAGTCGCCGAATTCCATGCTTATATCGCCCTTCTGCACGAATTCTCCGTTTTCGTAGCCGAAAAATACATACTGCGTCCTGTAGATGCTGTCTGACTGCTTGCCGCTGTCAGAATAGTATGAATATCTGTTGTAGTTTATGGGAACGCCGATAAGATTCTTTTCCGGAGCTATGAGTAGTTCCTTCCTATCGTATACGGCGGCAGAGTAGTACCATTCCTCGGTATGTACTTCTGCGTCTGCGTCATATATGTAGTTGTTTGGGGAGTCGTTCCATGTGAATACTGCCTCTGCTTTCAGATCGCTGGGATCGAAGTTGTTAAACATAGTCATTTTTACTCCTGTTATCCTGCCGTTCTCGTCGGCGTCCTGTCCGAAGCCGAGAAGGTGACTGTCATCCCAATGTTGCATATATGTGCTGAAACCGTTTATCTTGAGGTCGTCAAGGAGAACGGGCTCATATGGATTACTGAGGTCTACCGCGTAAAGAGGGTCAGTCTGACGGAATGTAACTACATAAGCCATATCTCCTCGGAAACTTGCTGATCTGAGCTGCTCGTCAATTCCAAGGTCGCCGATGCTTCCCACTATGTTCATTTCCATATCGAACACGTATACACGGGTATCAGTCTTGATATTCTCATAGGTGTAATAGCCGTTTCCCTCGCCGTCTGTGATGACGTCCCATATCTCTTCCAGCAGATTGCCGTTATCATTGTACCTGTAGAAGACTTTTTTTGTTTCGTTATAGGTAGCGGCTGCACGAAAATAGCCGTTGTACTCGCTCATGGAGAACTGATCCTTTATATAGCCGTTTATAGTTGTTCCTGCCATGGGAATTATATCTCCGCCGGTAATGGATATACGAGTTATATCCGTAGTGGAGAGCTCGTCTCCTGCGGCTGCGGTATAGAGATTTTCAGCGGAGCAGTAAATGCTGCCAGTATAGCCTGCAAGGGACTTTACGTCCTTTTCCACCGGTGCTCCTGCGTTACTGAGGTCTATGCTGCCGATAACAGTATAAGAGATGGCGCTTGTACTGCCGAAACCTTCCGACGGGAGAAGTATATCTTCGGCAGGTATCATGTCATAGCTCTCCGTAAAGCCGCAGTATGGGATATACCGATCTGTATCGTCGCTGCTACTAACAGTTTCGAAGTTGCATGAGTAAAAATGTGAGGTAAGTAGCATATATCCCTCAGGGGAGATCCTTACATCGTTGTAATATCCGTCCTGCCTGTAAACGTCTATAAGCTCCGGATCGTCACCTGTTGTATAGAAAGCAACGAATGTATAGGGCGTGGACCTTACGGTATCCTCATCGGCATAGCCGTAGTATGAGCCGAAGTACGAGCTGCTGCATATAACAGCGATCATGTCATTGTATATGTACATATCCGCGGTGTTTATATAGCCGCGGCTGTCAGCGCGGTCAATGGCGTCATTCAGGTCAATGGTTGCACTGCCAGTGAATTTTCCGTTCCTTACATCGGCTGTGCGGAGTACGGGAGAGTAGGAAAAGCTCTCGTTCTCTGTGTTGCATAGATAGTATATATGCTTTCCGTCGGTCTTGACTATATCTGCCTCAAGAACGTCCTGTTCCTGATAGTAGGTCTCGGAATGTTCCGGGTCATCCTCTTTAGGCTCTTCCGGCTCTTCGGTGCCAGGTATGAAAATCTCATCATTGGCGCCGCCCGGCGTATCCAAGCCTGATATCTCATTTGATGAGCTGTCGGAATAGGCAGCGTCATCACTGACAGCTTCCTCTGCGACTTCAAGAGTATCGTAAACGTAATGGTTCTTCTTTCTGTCCTTCTCGGCTTTTTTCGCAGCCTTGCTGAACAGAGAGTATATCTCCTTATAATCGGAGGCTCCCTTCATATAGTTCACAGCCTTAACCGTCTGAGTCGGATCTACCGTACTGGGGACAGTTGTGGTCACGGCGCTCTTTTTTTCCAGATTAACCGTTTTCTTGTTGTTCCTTTCGCTGTTCAGGGTATATACGGCAGTTCCTCCTATCACTGTGCATGCTGCAGCCGCTGCCGCGATTCGCTTTGCCACGGAAATGCTTCTTTTCTTTTTCTTCGATAATTCGTTGTCGAGCATAGCCTTTACTTCCTCTGGGGTCAGCTTTTCACCGTTATTCATAAACATTCTCCTTTCATAGAATGTGATCCTTGGTCGGGCTTTCTTATAAGAGCGTTCATGGGTGTCTCGTTTGAAGTTGAGTTCACTATATAAGTGTTTGTGGAAGGGGATATTGTTGCAACAGGAGAAAAAAACAGTGGTTTTGTACAAAAAGCAAAGATTGTCGTTGTTTATTATTACAAAGAATCTTCCTGCAACCCACAAAATTACCCTTTTGGTGGAAAAAATGCAGAATACTTCATTGACAATTCTTAATAATTAATGTATAATTATGGTGACTTAATATAGCTTGTCTGCCCAAAAAGATATATAATATACCAAGGAGTGGGTATTTTGGTAAGAAAAAAGAGAATGATCATAGGCGTTGTTACTGCGGAGGCGAACAGTATAGAGCAGCGTCAGATCATAAAGGGGATCGCAAAGTTCGATCAGTGCGTAGGGATCGATACTATTGTTTTTTCCAATAACTATAATCCGAATGTAAGAGAAAAGGAACTCTTCTGCGAAAACAGGATATATGACCTTATACTTTCAGATGAGCTTGACGGTCTTATTGTTATATCCGAATCTTTCGTTAACGAGGAGCTGAAAAAGCTTGTCGCTGATCTGCTGGCAAAGAAAAACATACCTGTTGTAATAGTAGGCACTCATGTTACCGAGTTGAGTTCGCCGAAGTGTATGTTCATAAATACCAGTGACGAGAATGACATAGAGGATCTTACAGATCATCTTGTAGAAAAGCATAGCTTCCGAGAGATTGACATAATCACAGGCTATGACTTTATCGAGGCTTCAAATCTTCGCGTGAACGGATACAGAAAGTCCCTCGAAAAGCACGGCATAGAGTACGACGAAAAAAGAGTACACTATGGTAATTATTGGATGAATTCAGGCGCCGAGCTGGCAGAGCGATATCACAGCGGCGAGCTGACTCTGCCTCAGGCGATAGTTTGTGCCAACGACTATATGGCTTACGGTCTTATAGACAAGTTCGACGAGCTTGGTATAAGGGTGCCAGAGGATGTAACGGTAGTAGGATACGAGTATGTGGGCGACAGATTCATGCATACACCTCTCCTTACTACTTATAAGAGGAACCGTGAGACTATCGGTGAGGACGCGGCTAATATGGTCTACAGCCGCATAAAGGAGAGAGACTTCCTCTTTGCGCCGCCTCAGGGCGAGATAATATGCGGTACAAGTTGTACCTGCGGTGCAGACCGAGAATTCTTTGCTGAAGAATTGAAAAATGCCAGAGCCAAAAAGGACTATGATAATTGGAACCTTTTCAATCCTCTTGACCAGAAGCTGACGGAGTGCCGTACACTGAACGATTTCATAGATATATGCGGCACATTCCACTGGCAAGTAAGAGGCATACAGAGCTTCTACCTTTGCCTCTACAAGAACTGGTATGACTCGGACGCTGAGCTCAGCGATATACTCTCCTGTCAAAGCATGGTGAACTGGGACGATAAGACGCCCTTTGATATGCAGAAGTACAACTTCTCAGCCCTGCTTGCAAGAAATTACGAGCCGGCTATATACTATTTCAATCCTCTTTTCTTCAACGACAGGTTATTCGGCTACCTCGTGCTAAAATACCACGATCCCGATACCTACGACGATATCTACAGGAACTGGCTGAAATCAGTATCGAACGGACTGGAATTTCTGAGAATGAAGAATGATATACAGTACCTTACCCAGTGTCAGAACCTCTCAGACTTGAGAGATACCCTCACTGGAATGTACAACGAGACTGGCATGAGGAAGGCTTACCATACTATTGATGTTTCAAGTAACGACTGCACCCTCGTTATGATGAGGATAGGCATATCCAACGCTGGCTTTTATGAGCTCAACGGTAAGATACCAGCTATTATGGACGCAGCTGAGGCTGTGAAGCAGTTCTGCGGAAGCAGCGATATCTGTGGCAGGATAAACGACAATACCTTTGCCTGCATAATACAGAGCGAGGCTGAACCGGAGTTCCTTGAAAGCAGACTGAATTCCATAATGCTCCAGCATAATGTATATATAGAGCAGTACGGGCTCGATTCCTTCGTGTTAGCATCGGTGAAGTGTACAGATAAGTCCTATACTCGTATCATCGGGAAATGCTCGGATATCCTTGCGCAGAGGCAGTGTGGTCAGATGGAGATGCGTATGCGTCCCCACTATGAGGATATGCTCAGCATCAGAAGCTATATCTACAGCAATCCGCAGGACAGCTTTGAGTCGGATAAGCTCCAGAAACTCTACCCCTACAGCGCAGGTCATCTTCGTGAGGTGTACAAGAAGTGTTTCGGGGTAAGCATACATAAGGATTGCATAAACGCACGTATGGCAAAGGCAACCTACTGTCTTATGGTAACTCCACTGAGTATGAACGAGATAGCGGAGCAGTGCGGCTACGTGGACAGCAAATACTTCCTTAGACAGTTCCTTGCCACGGTGGGTGTAACGCCCAATCAGTATCGCAATATGGCTAAATGAGACGTTAGCTGTTAGCCATTAGTTTTAGGGGCGTGTTTTGCTCGCCTGTGCTGAAATACACATATAAACAAAAAGTAATCCCCGAAAGCTATTTTGACCCGCTTTCGGGGTTGTTTATATCAACGGTCGTATTCTGCGCTGAAAGCTGCAACTTTTTTCAGAAATGCGGCTTTTTCTTCTTTCGTGAGAGAAAAAAGCGGACATATCTGAAGTTTTGCATCGACGTATAAGAGCTGTATCTCATCGCCACCGAGCATATTGTATATTAGAGTGTGGTGTCCCTCAAAAAGTGGAGTTATGGTATACATTTCCTTATCGTTCAGGACAAAAGGCTTGTTACTGTATATATCCGAAAGCTTTTCAATAATTCTTCTGCATAATATTACCACGTTTTCTGCACCGAGCTTTATAGTGCAAGAATCACTCTTGAATGATACCGTGCACCAGTTGAGCTCATTCACGACCTCAAAGATAAGAATACTGCCGTTTTTGTTTATTTCTAGTCTTTTTTCATTATTCATAAATTATTTGCCCTTGCTTTTTCATATATCATCATTGCTTCACCGTCATTACAGTACGCTACCAGCCATATTGTGCCTTGCTTTTTTTGAATTATCTTAGTATTATTATAAATCCACAGAGCCGATTTGTCAACGAAAAAGCCGCAGCAAGGTTTGCTGCGGCTTTTATCACTGTATTCTGTAAGCGAATAATATCTGCCTAAAGGGACATCGCGGACCGTCACTTATAAGCTAATGGCTTAAATCACTTAGCTTTGCCAAGGAAGGCTGCGCCGATAATGCCAGCGTCGTTGCCCAGCTTTGCAATAACGATTTCGGTATTTTTGGGAGAATTGCGTGTGTATACTTCCTTTGCAACAAGCTCCTTCATGGGCAGGAGCAGGGGATCACCCTCGTTGCATACGCCACCGCCGATACAAAGCACGTCGGGTTGAAATATATTGATAGTATTTGTGATGCCCGCTGCAAGATACTTTATGTACTTGTCAACTACAGCCTTTGCGTACTTGTCGCCGGCTCTCATGCAATCAAAGGAGGTACGTGCTGTTACCTTGCCCCTTTCCTTTTCTGACTTTGCCATGATACAGTCGGGATGCTCGGCGATAGCCTCCTTTGTCATGCGGATAAGTCCCGTTGCTGATGAGTAAGCCTCGAAGCAGCCCTTTCTGCCGCAGGAGCACTGGGCTCCGTCAACCTCGATAACGGTATGTCCTATCTCTGCACCGGCAAAGTTGGAACCAGAATATATCTTTCCGTCAATGATTATTCCACCGCCTACACCTGTTCCGAGAGTTATGCATACCGCGTTCCTTGCGCCTTTTGCAGCTCCTGCTACGAACTCGCCGTAGGCTGCTGCGTTGGCGTCGTTCTCAATGAATACGGGTTTGTCAATGGTCTCCTGTATGTATTTTACCATAGGCGTATTATTGAAGCCGAGGTTGTTGGAGTACTCGATAATGCCCTTTTCACTGTTTGCGATACCAGGAGTACCTACACCTATCCACTGGATATCATTCATTGTGAGCTTGGCATTCCTTACTGCTTCTACAGCCATTTTTGCCATATCGTCAGCAATCTCCTTTTCGGGACGGGGACAGTTGGTCTTTGTGCTTGCCTTTGCGATGATGTTGTATTCCTCATCAACTACGCCTGCAACGATATTTGTACCGCCCAGGTCGATTCCTACGTAATATTTCATTTTATATCCTCCTTATGGAATAGTTGTGACTATAACGTCACAATTTCCTTTTATAGCGTATGCGCCTGTTCCTGCCGGAACGAAAACGCTTGTGCCCATTGTCAGTGGCAGTGTATAATTGTCGGAGATAAGTTCTCCACCGCTTCCGCCTATCATAAGGACATGAACAAAGGAGCTGTTGTCCGCTGCAAGCTCAGCTTCCTTGATTATCCTGTGGCGGTTTACTATGAAATAGTCGCAGTCCGCAAGGAGCTGGGTGACTACTCCATCAAGCTCGAGACCGTAGACTGGTCTTCGGTGGTCAGCAGGACGGGTGTTCGTAACCTCAAGGGCTTTCTCTACATGGAGCTGTCTAGGCTTTCCATCGGCACCCAGTCTGCCGTAGTCGTAGACGCGATAGGTGACGTTTGAGCTCTGCTGTATCTCGGCTATGAGTATTCCCTTGCCGATAGCGTGAAGAGTTCCCGGCTCTATAAAGAAAACGTCGCCCTGCTTAACGGGAACACGGTTCACCTTGTCCATGAGAGTATTTTCCTCAACAGCTCTGCGGAATTCCTCCTTTGTCAGCTCTTCTTTGAAGCCATATATCAGCTCTGCTCCAGGCTCTGCTGATATGATATACCACATCTCGGTTTTACCGTTATCGTTTTCGTACTTATGTGCGTATTCGTCGCAGGGGTGTACCTGTACCGAAAGGTCGTTTCTTGCGTCTATCAGCTTCACCAGTACAGGGAAGCCTTCCTCCTTTTTGAAGCTACTGCTCACTGCCTCCGGGTGCATGGCCACGAATTCGCTGAGTTTCATGCCGTCAAATTCGCCACCGTCAATAATACATTCGCCGTCAGGGTGACAGCTTAGCTCCCAGCTTTCGGCGAGCCGTTCTGCGTCGCTTTCTTTGCCGAAGAGCTCGCGGAGCTTCGTACCGCCCCATATATAATCCTTTACAGGTGCTTTTAGTAAAAATGGTCTCAATTTATTGCCTTTCCTTCTGATACTGCGGTATAATATGCAATTGCGAACATCTATTGCGCTAAGAACCACACAAAGTATCATTTATCTTGTTTTACCGCCTCGCGGATACACTTGCAGAGAGCTCCGCGGAGTAGGTGTATATCTTCTCCAAAAGTCATACAATAATATAATAAACTATAATCGCAAAATAGTCAACAGTTTTTTTATCCTTAGAATATATTTTTTCAATAATCAGAAATTGCGAAATACTCCTATACTGAGAGTTATATGCAAGGCTCTTTGTACAGTATGCTCAAAAACTTATTATTCTGTTCATAAAATATAGTAGAAAAAGTCATGTGAAAAAGGGTATTATAATATTACAGAGGAATTTGGGATGCGTTTTAGAGGTATATAAATTAGAGAAGATTTTTTAGGAGGAATGATTATGAGAAAGGTTATATCTGCATTGTTATCATTGGCATTGGTGCTGTGCATGATGCCTGCGGCTGCTTTTGCAGCTGAAAAGGAAGCTCCGGTTACAGATTTATCTTATGAGCAGTATGATTTCAACGAAGACGGATATATTGACGCACTTGATGTTGCTTTCCTGTTCAGATACTACCTTATAGTATCTATGGAAAAGGTAACAGATGTCATCAATCTTGGCATGACTGACGATATAAAAGAGCGTATAGCTCAGAACGGCGATATCAACAGGGATGGCAGGATAAACGCAGTGGATGGTGCTTTGTTCTTACAGCGTGTTATCAGTTTCACCAACTGCAAGATTGAAGATTTTGCTCCTCAATGCTACACGGCTATAGTGAGCGAGAGCATCGAAAAAGGTGACGTTAACGGCGATGGCTACATAGATGCTGTAGACGCAAGCAATATCCTTTCCTATTATGCTGTTGTAAGTACAGGAGCTGATATTACAACATCCGAGCAGGTTGTATGCCGCCATAAGGGCGATATAAACGGCGACGGCTATGTTGATTCTGTTGACGCTTCAAAGGCTCTCGCTATATATGCGGCAAATGCTGTTAATTAAAAAATAATTTCTGTTTGAGTAATAATTCCGTGACAAAAAAGCACCCGTGACCTTAGTGGACACGGGTACTTTTTTATGTCAATAACTATGTGCGCCTTGCAAAGATGGGTAGTATTTTTATTTTATGCTGATAAGTTGACGGTTATCACGGGGGTCGAATGCTGTGAGGCCACGGTTACTCCGGGTGAGTACTAGTCCCTTGTCATTTCCAAGTGGAGATATCGAAAATAGTCCGTTCATTCTGTGGGCTGCCCTGAAGGTGCTGCCAAAACGGGTATTTACCGTGGTTCCTTTAAATTCGAAGCACATGCCTCGTTCGGTTATCCTGACCGTGAGCGCAGGCATATCCGCAAATGGGCGACAGGTCATGCCGTCTGCAATATAGTGCCCATATGCAGGAGAAACGAGGGTATCACGATAGAAGCGATAGAGGAGAGCCGCCACAGCGGCTTCCGTATCGTAAAGGCGGTGGGTTATTTCCTTTTCGGGTGAAGTGAATATCCGAGGTATCTCTCGGCATATGGCCTCTGTGTTGCGGTTGAGGGCTGTGGAAAAAGTGCTCCTTGATGAGAAACGGTGGAGATGCTCGGGCCTGAGGTGCTGCTCCGGAACGAATTCAGGATACATGGCGCGGGCTAGCTCCTCATAGCACATATGCACATTGCGCTTTGACGAAAAATAAGTCATTTTCGCTGCATGTGGCAGGCAACACATATCTGACATCAGGTGTACGGCACGGGCGAGATATATGGCTCCCTGTTTTATGAAGCCGCCGCAGTGCATGGTGAGCGCCATAGTGTAGTCCTCCTCGAACATGGTCCTGGCGCTTTTGGCGAAAAGATCCTTGCCGTTCAAAAGGTAGCCGCCGACAGGTTTCCTTGGAATGCCGTTCGAGGTGCAGCCGCAGTAATAATGTCTGCCCGCGCCGTTTTCGCGGTCGCCTTTCTCGTCGGCGCGTATGGTGTATGGCAGCATTATCTCTGTATTCGGGCGTATCAGCGCCTCAGCCTCGGGGCAGTGCTCGCCGAGGAGCTTCAATGTGCGTATGAATATTTCCTGATGTATTTCTGTTGGCGGCAGTTTCTTCTTTTCCGTGTAGCTGTTCGCCAGACTTTTCATATTAGCAGCAGCTTTGTTCCATTTATTCAGCATATAAAACCACCCTTATATAAATCATAATTTTGAATAGCTAAATTTGGATTTACTTTAATTATACTGTTTGTGGGGAGGAATGTCAATCGTGAGACATACAAAAAAGGGCGTTCGTGTGAACGCCCTTTGATATTGCATTTATATCAGCTATTAGCCGAGCTCTGCAAAGTACTTGATAGTTCTTACCATCTGTGATGTGTAAGAATTCTCGTTGTCGTACCAAGAAACTACCTGTACCTCATAGAGATCATCAGCAATCTTGCATACCATTGTCTGTGTAGCATCGAAGAGTGAACCGAATCTCATGCCGATAACGTCAGAAGAAACGATCTGATCCTCGTTGTAGCCGAATGACTCTGAAGCAGCAGCCTTCATAGCAGCGTTGATGCCTTCCTTAGTTACGTTAGCACCCTTAACAACAGC
>NZ_JAGCFH010000193.1 GCF_017650195.1 Ruminococcus sp.
AAAAATTTTTTATCACATTATTTAAACGCTTTCAATGCTTGTTGTAGCACTAAAGAACTCTTAAATAATCACCTATTCATGATAAAATAACTTTGAAAAGCACTTATGGATAATGACTCTTCTCCACATAAACCTCAAACTCAATCTCCCCATTTTCCGCTTGAAAAGTTAATGGGATATGTAATAGGCCAGCCGTTTTTTGCTTTTTTAGGCATAAATTGCTTTTTTACTGTAAATTCTTTACAAATCTATAAAAATATTGTATATTATGATTAGAACGAAAAAGATAGGACGTAGAACGTGAATTTGTGGGATTTTTTATCCAACATCAATTAAATGTGGCAGAAAAAACATCAGACAAAAATGAAAAATATGTAATGAGGGGTGGTTTAATTGAATTTTAAAAACATCAAAAGAGTATTCAGCTTTACCATATCTGCAATAATGATAGCGGCAAGTATGCCTGCGGCTACAGTTGTTAAGGCTGCTGACCAAAAGACACGTGGAAACATAGGTGGCTACGATTACGAAATGTGGAATCAGGCTGGTCAGGGGCAAGCATCAATGGAACCAAGCGCAGGTTCATTTACCTGCTCATGGAGCAACATTGAAAACTTCCTTGCACGTATGGGCAAGAACTTCGATAGCCAGCTGAAAAACTACAAAGATTTTGGAAATATCACACTTTCATACGACGTTGAATATAAACCAAGAGGAGATTCGTATATGTGTGTATATGGCTGGACAAGAAATCCTTTTACGGAATTCTATATAGTTGAAGGCTGGGCCGACTTTCGTCCACCCGGAGATGATGCGGAAAAAAAGGGTACTGTAACTCTTAACGGAAATACATACGATATTTTTAAGACAATACGGTACAACACGCCTAATCTCGAAGGTATTCAAACATTCCAGCAGTACTGGAGTGTTCGTCAGACAAGCGGTGCGCAGAATAATACAACGAACTACATGGAGGGTACAATCGACGTGTCAAAGCACTTTGACGCATGGTCGCAGGCAGGCCTTGATATGTCAGGTACTCTTCATGAGGTGTTTCTTGACATCGAGGGCTACAAATCAAACGGTTATGCTAACGTTAAGAGTATTTCTTTTGATCCGGTTTCTGACCCTATGCCTGAAGACAATAATGACAACGAAGATCTGCAGGACGAATCTGACTTCGACGGCAATGACAACAGCGGCGATAATGCAGGCGATGAAAACAGCATAACTTATGACGGCACAGACAGCGGTGAGGACACAGCAGCTCCACCGACCATTGACTATAAGATTGACTATAAGTACGAAAAGGGCGGCGACGGATTCAAGGATTACATGGGACCGTACTTCCGCCTCGGGGTTGCTGTACAGGGCAATGAAATTAACAACTCAGTGGCTCAGGAGTTCATCAAGAAGAATTATAACTCGATCACATGTATGAACGAAATGAAGCCTGATTCTATCGTTAAGAGCGTAAACGGTGATGAAGTAGAGATCAGCCTTTACGGCGCAAATAATATCCTTAAGTTCGCAGAGGAGAACGGTATCGGTGTTCGCGGACACACCTTCGTATGGTACGGCCAGACACCTAATTACCTCTTTAAGGACAATTACGAATATGTTTCCAAGGAGCGTATGAATAAGCGTCTTGAGAGCATGATAAAGAATACATTCGCTCAGATCAAGTCCGATTATCCTGACTTACAGCTCCATTCCTATGACGTATGCAACGAGCTGTTCGTTAACGACGGCGGCGAAATGAGACCTTCAAGCGACTCTAACTGGGCAAAAGTATACGGTGAAGGAAACACAGAGTTCGTTTTAAATGCATTCAAGTATGCAAGACAGTATGCTCCTAAGGATTGTAAGCTTTACCTAAGCGACTATAACGAGTATATGAGTGCAAAGACGGATGACATTATAAATATGGTCAAAACGATCATTAAAGAGGGAGACTATATCGATGGTATCGGAATGCAGGCTCATCTTGATTCAAGTTATCCTTCGGCAAGCGAGTTTGAAACAGCTATAGAGAAGTTTGAGTCACTCGGACTTGATGTTCAGATAACCGAGCTCGATATCACGAACAGCACTGGTTCGTATGACAAGCTTTATCCTCAGATTTTTGCGGTAGCTATGAAGCACGCTAAGAACATCTCCTGCGTAACCCTCTCGAGAACAACAGACGAGAGCCTCTGGAGATATGACGAGAGGAGGTCACAGCTTCCGTTCAGCAACTATCAGCCTAAACCATTCTACAATGACATTATAGCTCTTGCTGACAAGATAAATCCTCCTGTATATGGGGGAACAACGACCACTACAACAACTACAACCACCATAATAACAACCACAACTACCAATACCACCGCAACAACAGTTTCTGCTACAACATCATCAGATTCTGTTGAGCTTAAGGAACTTCTTGATTCAAAGGTTGAGAAGTGGGGCGACGCTAACTGCGACGGTGGTATTGATATGGGCGATGCTGTAATTATAATGCAGTCCCTCGCTAACCCAAACAAATATAAGCTTTCAGATCAGGGCATGTACAATGCAGACGTTTATGAGGCAGGCGGCGGTATAACAACAAATGACGCTTTTACTATCCAGAAGTACCTCTTAGGACTTATCAAGTCACTTCCTGAGAGCTATTCATCAAGCATTAATACAGTTCAGACTGCAACTACTACTAAGGATACAACAACCACAACTAATACAGAGATTACTACAACAACCAGTTATATTAACTTAAGAGCTCACCAGAACCTTGACTATAGATACGAAAAGGGCGGCGACGGCTTCAAGGATTACATGGGACCGTACTTCCGTCTCGGTACTTTTGTAGGCAGATACGAAATCGGCAAGGCACAGGCTCAGGAATTCATAAAGAAAAATTATAACTCTATCACCTGTGAACAAGAAATGCTGCCTGATTCTATCGTTGCAGGCGTAAACGGTGATGAAGTAGAAATAAGCCTTAATAATGCAAGCGCAATACTCAAGTTCGCAGAGCAGAACGGCATCGGCGTTCGTGGAAATACGTTTGTATATTACAGCATGACACCGCAGTCACTGTTCACGGACAATGACGAATTTGTTTCCAAAGAGCGTATGGACAAGCGCCTTGAGAGCATGATAAAGAATACATTCTCACAGATCAAGACCAATTATCCTAATCTCAAGCTCCATTCTTATGACGTCTGCAACGAGCTCTTCGTTAATGACGGCGGTGGAATGAGACCTGCAAGCAGCTCCAGGTGGGTAAAAGTGTATGGCGAAGGCAACTCAGAGTTCGTTGTAAATGCTTTCAAGTATGCAAGGCGGTATGCTCCCGCAGATTGTAAGCTTTACCTCAACGACTATAACGAGTATATGAGCGCTAAGACAGATGATCTTATAAATATGGCCAAGACGATCATGAAGGAGGGAGACTACATCGACGGTATCGGAATGGAGGCTCATCTTGATTCAAAATATCCTTCGGCAAGTGATTTTGAAACAGCTGTAAAGCAGTTTGAGTCACTGGGACTTGATATTCAGTTAACTGAGCTCGATATCACGAACAGCGACGGTACTAACAGTCAGCTTTATCCTCAAATCTTTGAGGTTGCTATGAAGCATGCTGAGAACATCTCCTGCGTGACTCTCTCGGGAACATGCGACGAGAGTAGCATGGGATACCACCGCGGTTCAGCACTTCCGTTCAGCAACTATCAGCCTAAGTCATTCTACAATGACATTATTTCTCTTGCTAAAAATGTAGGTCCAGCGCCTGTAACTACGACTATAACTACAACAACAACTATAACTTCGACTAAAACTACCAAATAATAGTATAGTTACCAAAATAATGTCAAGTAATTACTTGTATTATTTTACACCTTCTACTTTCTTATCTTCTCCACATAAACATCGAACTCAATTTCCTCGTTTTCAGCCTTAGTCCTGAGTTCAAGAGCATAATCCGCCCATTCAGCGAAATCAGCTTGTGTCATCTTCTTTTTCATGTAACGAGCGTAGTGCTGTTTGTAAGCCTTGCTGTAAACATTCCAGCATGGATTATTCTTTATCTTATCAGCATATTTCTTTCTGTGTCCAATATCACGACATGTTCTGCCATCCATCCCTTCAATCTCTCTTGTGCAGTAATCTGAGAAAAGTCCTACTGTGAGAAGGAAGTATTTTCCGCAGTAACCACATTTCTTAGGCAGATAATGTGATTCCAATCCTTTGAACAATTCAATATACAGATAGCCTCCGAGCGTTGTGAAAGTATAGTGCTGACACAGTTCGGAGGTCTTTCTCTTTTTCAGAACTTCAAATGTAATAAGTGTGAGAAGAACTTCCAATTATACCGCCGATAAAGGAATCTATACTGATACCACAAAAACAAAGAAGTCTCAGCGAAGCCAGAAGTTTCCGGAGTATGTAATGGACATGCTAAAGGAGCTGAAGGCGGAACAGGATAAGGAGAGAATACGTCTCGGTGACAAGTGGATCGAAACAGATCGTCTGTTTGTCAAGTGGGACGGCAGACCGATGCATAACAATACTCCTTATTTCTGGTTTACAGAGTTCTGTGAGAAAAATAATGTCCGCTTCTGTGACATTCATTCACTCCGTCACTTTGCAGCTTCCGCCCTTATTTCTTCGGGACTTGATGTGGTTACGGTACCAGGAGCATTAGGGCATTGCAATTCAGGAACTACGCTGAACATTTACTCTCATATGTTCCAGACTGCGCAGGCGAAAGTGGCTCAGGCTATGGACGGAGCGTTCAGTTTTATTCCACAG
>NZ_JAGCFH010000194.1 GCF_017650195.1 Ruminococcus sp.
CTCCTATCACTACGGGTGAGCCTTTTATAGAAGCCGTACCCGTTATAACTGCTTCGTTGAGACCGGTACTTGCCCGGAGTTCAGCCTGCTTTTCGGCATAGTCCGGGAAATCAAGCGGGTCTGCTCCCCTCATTTTCCCATTGAACTCCCTGAAGCTGTCCTTGTCAACAGTTATAGCGATACGCTCTGAGGAAGAAAGTCTGCCGTGATAGTTACACTTGGGACATACTCTCCTGAGCTCCTCGTATTTAGACAGCGGGCTTGTGCCCTGACAGCGCGGACATTTGAACATTGGCGGCTTGTATTCCTCTTCGCCCTCTCCCCAGCGCTTCTTTACAACGTTAAAAAAATCCTCAAACAATTCTTGTCACCGCATTCCCTTTTATTTCTTCTTTTCTTCCATATACCTTCCAAGGAAACCGATATCATACTTTCCTGCCTTGAAATCGGCATTTCTGATTATTCCGAGCTGGAAATCTATATTTGTATCCACTCCTTCAACGATAAACTCGGAAAGCGCCCACCTCATCTTGTTTATGGCGTCCTCTCGGTCGGAGCCGTGTGCGATGAGCTTGCTAATCATGGAGTCGTAGTAAGGGGTTATGGTATAGCCCTGATATACTGCTCCGTCTATTCTTATTCCCGGACCGCCCGGCATATACAGCGCCGTAATGGTGCCCGGTGAGGGACGGAAGCCTTTGTCGGGATTCTCCGCATTAATTCTGCACTCGATAGCGTGACCGCGCATCTTTATGTCTTCCTGCTTTATCTCAAGAGGCTTGCCGTCAGCTATCTCTATCTGTGCCTTTACAAGGTCAAAGCCCGTTACTTCCTCGGTTATAGGGTGCTCGACCTGTATCCTGGTATTCATTTCCATGAAATAAAATTCGCGGTTCTCATCAACGAGAAACTCGATAGTGCCTGCGTTGTAGTAGCCACACTCCTTTGCGGCTGTCACCGCGGCAACTCCCATTTTCCTGCGGAGCTCCTCATCCACGATAGGGCTGGGACACTCCTCCAGCATCTTCTGGTTCCGGCGCTGCATGGAGCAATCGCGCTCACAAAGATGTATATAATTACCATGCTTGTCGGCTATTATCTGTATCTCCACATGGTGGGGATTCACAAGGAATTTCTCGATATATACAGCGTCGTCGCCGAAGAAGTTCTTCGCCTCCTGCTGTGCCGCCGTCATCTGAGCCTCAAGCTCGTCGGGACTGTCAACACGGCGTATACCACGTCCGCCGCCGCCTGCGGAAGCCTTTACAAGTACAGGATATCCCGCCTTTTCGGCTATCTTCTTGGCTTCCTTCAAGGTCTTTACAGCTCCCTTTGAGCCTGGGATAACAGGTACTCCTGCAGCTGCCATTGTCTCCTTTGCAGCTGCCTTGTCGCCGAGCATTTCTATGGACTTGTATGAAGGGCCTATGAAAACTATGCCATTGGCTTCACAGAGCTTTGCAAACTCAGCGTTCTCGGAGAGAAAACCGAATCCGGGGTGAATAGCCTCAGCGCCGGTATTTATAGCCGCCTGTATTATTGCATTCATATTAAGATAGCTGTCCTTTGTTGCAGGCGGTCCTATACATACCGCCTCGTCAGCTATCTGCGCATGGAGAGAGTTGCGGTCCGCTGTGGAGTATACCGCCACACAGCGTATGCTGAGCTCTCTGCACGCTCTTATTATTCGTACAGCTATCTCGCCTCTGTTGGCGATAAGTACTTTCTTGAACATTTACGATTATCCCCCGTATGGATTATTTATTGTCTGTGATAACAAAGGTTATCTCGCAGGATACAGCCTTTTCGCCGCCTACGGACGCAAGCGCCTGTCCTGTACCCACAGGTCCGCGCTGACGTATCATCTCCACCTCAAGGTCAAGGACGTCGCCGGGAACCACCTGTCTGCGGAACTTAGCCTTGTCTATGCCTCCGAAAAGGCCAAGCTTTCCCTTGAACTCAGGCTTTGAGAGCATACATACAGCTCCTGCCTGCGCAAGCATCTCCACCATGAGAACTCCGGGAGTTACCGGGTATCCCGGAAAATGTCCCTTGAACCAGAAGTCGTCCTCCTTGATGTACTTCCTTGCGTGTACCCTAACTCCCACTTCCATATCAACTATCTCGTCGATGAGGAGAAAGGGGGCGCGATGAGGGATTATTTCCATTATCTGTTCTTTATTCATAAGTATATCAGACATTTTATTACTCCTTATATATATCGTTATCTGCAAGCATTCCCATATCGTTCTCGGGACGTATCCTGTACTTTGCAAAGGGATCTTCGGGCACCTGTTCTGCGCTTTCGGACTGTAGTCCTGCTCCGTAAACAACGCCATCCCCTACGCCGTAGACCTCGCCGTCCTTGACAAAGCTCTTGAACGAGCCTACAAGCTGTGTAAAATGGGGATAACCCGTTTCGTTCCTGATACTGCTGTCTTCCTTTTCCATCAGATGGATGAGTACGGGATTTGCAATAACAAGAGCTAAAAAAGGAATTATCATGGGTATAAGTATCAAACTTAATGCAAGACCTGTCACACTTATTACAAGACCTGTCTTCCAGCTGTATATCTTGCGTATCCCTATATAGTTCACCATGAAGAACAGGTAAACTGCCGCAAGCAGGATACACAACAGAAACATTACGCTTTTACTGCTCATCAGTACAGCAGATATCAGTCCCGCAGACAGTGCTACCAGATTAACCAGCCAGAGTCCACAGCAATCGCGGAGAAATCTCCGGCGTCTCTTCTGCATATCCAGCATACGCTGATTGTATTCCTTGAATTCGACATACATATCAGCAGATGTGATGTTGATATGACATTCATCTATATTTTTCTGTGTTATATATTTAAGTTCCATAATATCAGAGAAAAGAACCGTCGTCGGGGTGATCCCTTCGGGCTTTATCACGTATGCTGTCATAAGAAAGGTCCTTGAGATTATCCGCACTGCTGTATACAGAATTTGTTACAAGTCTCGGAAAAGAGGGATAACCCAGCTGTTTCGAGAAATAGTCCTCCGACCTCTCATAAAGATATCCTATAATGTAATTACCCAAGGGGATACCTGCAAAGTACAGCGAAAAACATATTATGGGCAGTGAAGCAAGGCAAAGTGTCTTCTTGTCACGGCTACCGTTGTGAAAGGCAAACCAGAACATCAGTCCCAGATAAGCAACAACTCCTAATACTCTGAGAGCTATCTGCCACGCCGGCATACTTGTCCTTGTCGCCCTATCATAGCTGTTCTGCATATCCATACTGTTCACAACGCAGAATATCACGTATATCACCTGCGCAGCTATCCATAAGCCGAACGCAATCTTTATACCGTAGCGCTTCTTATAATTCTTGACAGCTTCTATGTTGTACCGTCTTGCTTCCTCGAACATCTCAGGAGATGTGATATTAACGTTGCCCTTTTCTATGATTTCCTGCGTGATGTACTTATATTCCATTATTTTATGACCATGATAGGCTGATCGAACTCTACAGCCTGACCGTCGGAGACCAGTATCTGCTCAACCGTTCCATCGTACTCGGACTGTATCTCGTTCATCAGCTTCATGGACTCGATTATCATTATTACGTCGCCCTTCTTCACCTCGTCGCCAGTCTTTACAAAAGGAGGCTTGTCAGGTGAGGGAGCCGAGTAGAAGGTGCCTACGATAGGCGATCTTACTACCTTTCCGCTTACCTCCTCAGCCATTAATGCTTCGCTTGCCGAAAGGGTGCTCTCTACAGACACAGGAACCTGAACTTGAGCCGCCGGCGCTGCCATTGGCGGTATACATTTCCTGCCCTTCAGTGTGATGCTTTTTTCGCCGTTTGCGATAGTAAGCTCTGAAAGCTCTTTTTTATTAATTATGTCAGCGAGCTTCTCGATCGTTTCAAGATCTATCTGACCGTAGATTTTCTCCATTAAATATCCTCCTTAGTCCTTTACCCTTGTGAAGCAAAGAGTTGCGTTATGTCCGCCAAATCCAAGAGAATTTGAAAGGACGGCATTGACCTCCTGCTCAATATTGCCGCTTCCGCAGTAATCGAGATCGCACTCCTCATCGGGTACCTTATATCCCACAGTTGCGTGAATGAAGCCCTCCTGTACGGACTTCGCGCATACCACTGCTTCCACGGCACCTGCTGCGCCGAGAAGATGTCCTATCATGGACTTGGTGGAGCTTATCTTTACTCTTCTTGCATCCTTTTCACCCAGTGCGAGCTTTATAGCGGCTGTCTCATACTTGTCATTGAGACCTGTCGATGTGCCATGTGCGTTTATATAATCTATATCCTCAGGTCTGAGACCTGCTTCCTGCATTGCCAGTTCCATGCCCTTTGCGGCAGCTTCGCCGGAAGGCATGGGCGACGTCATGTGATAGCCGTCGCAGGTAGCTCCGTATCCCGATATCTCCGCGTATATCTTAGCGCCTCTTGCCTTTGCATGCTCATATTCCTCAAGCACGAGCACTGCGCTTCCCTCGCCCAGTACAAAGCCGCTGCGCTCCTTGTCAAATGGTATGGAAGCCCTTGTCAGGTCGGAAGACTTTGTGAGCGCTTTCATATTCGAGAATCCGCCGAAAGTGAACTCCACCCTTGTGGACTCTGTGCCGCCTGCAATGCAGACGTCAAGATAGCCATCCTTTATCTTGCGGAAGGCTTCGCCGATAGAATGAGTGCTAGAAGCACAGGCGGTGGTTATATCGAAATTAGCTCCTCTGAAGCCTGTTTTCATTGATATGGTGCCGGCAGCCATATTGCTTATCATCATTGGAATATAGAATGCGGAAACTCTGCTCGGTCCCTTTTCGAGGTACTTGCTGTATTCCGAGAGAGTAAGATCCACGCCGCCGATTCCCGAGCCTACAAGAACTCCTGCCCTGTAAGGATCAATGTCACCGAAATCAGTACCTGCATCAGTGAGAGCTTCATGTGTAGCAACAACAGCATATTTCGTGAAGGTATCCATGTGCTTTGCTTCCTTCTTGTCGAAGCAGCCCTGCACTCCGTAATAGTCCTCCTCGCTGAAATCGCGGACCACGCCTGCGATCTTCACTCCTGTGCGCTCTGTATCGAACATATCAATAAACGATATGCCTAACTTATTCTCTTTTATTCCTGCCCAGAACTTTTCCACTCCTGTTCCGAGGGGAGTAACAGCTCCCATTCCCGTGATAACAACTCTTCTGCTCATATTTTTCCCTTTCTGCTATTTATTAAGATTTTTGGTGCGTCCGGAGCTTTCGCCCCATACTGCGACTGTTGATAATGTTACATTGAAAGTCCGCCGGATATTTCTATCACCTGTCCCGTAACGTAAGAAGCATTGTCAGATACGAGGAAGGATACAACTGATGCTATCTCCTCAGGCTCACCGTATCTCCTGAGAGCTACAGCCTCTATCATCTTCGCCTTAAGATCCTCCGGAAGGACCTCTGTCATGGGAGTTCTTATAAGTCCCGGTGCAACAGCGTTGCAGGTGATATTTCTCGAACCGAATTCCTTGGCTGTAGTCTTTGTCATGCCGATTATGGCAGCTTTGGAGGCGGAATAATTCATCTGTCCGGGATTGCCGTACAGTCCCGCAACGGAAGCTACATTGACTATCCTGCCGCTTCTCTGCTTCATCATTACAGCGGTGACCTGCTTAGTCATATTGAACACGCTCTTCTGGTTAACAGCGATGACTGCGTCATACTCCTCCTCGCTCATTCTTGCAAGGAGCTTATCCTTTGTGATGCCTGCGTTGTTCACAAGTGCATCTATAGTACCAAAATCAGCCTTTATCTGCTTCACCATAGCTTCACACTGGTCAAATTTCGATACGTCAGCCGCATAGCACTCAGCCTTTACACCGAAGCTGCGGCACTCCTCCGCAACTGCGAGAGCCTTTTCCTTATCTCCGTCACTGGGATAGTGATTTATTACTACGTCAAAGCCGTCCTGTGCAAGTCTTTTTGCGATGCAGGCGCCTATTCCCTGTGAAGCGCCCGTGATTATTGCTGTTGCCATTATTGTTTCCTCCGTTTTCATTGGACTGATGCTTTAATTCTATCATGACTTCACGCAGTTTTGAACGTGAAGAATGTCACTTTCTCAGTTACAAATGTAACTTTCTCAGTATTCAAATATCATGTCATATTCGGTCAGAGCACCGTATCTGCCCAGATGCACCGGTACATTCCCAACATACCTGTAGCCCTGTGCAGCCATATCCTCTATCACCTGACGGGGACTTCTCTTGCCATCCTCAGTCTCGTGATAATAGATGCCGCCGATACTGCACTTCATCCTTACGTACTTGTATCTCATAGCTTCAGGAGCTTCTCCGCTCCATCGTTTATTTCCTTTACAATTTCAGCACAGCTCTTTATGTCGTTGACCATACCGGATATAGCTCCGCAGAGGAATGAGCCGCTTTCCACGTCGCCGTCAACCACGGCTCTGCGGAGAGCTCCCACTGTGAGCTGCTCGAACTCCTCGGGAGAGAGTGTGCCTTCCTTCTCGCCTGTCGCGAGCTTCTTTGCGAATTTAGTCTTTATATTCCTGCACGGGTGACCGGTATAACGTCCCGTAACTATATTGTCCGTATCCTTCGCCTTTATGACGAGTTCCTTGAAGGTAGGATGTATCTGACACTCCTCCGATGCAAGGAAGCGTGTGCCTATCTGTACGCCCTCAGCACCGAGCATAAAGGCTGCTGCCATACCCCTGCCGTCAGCAATACCGCCTGCTGCAATGACAGGTATCTCCACCGCATCAACAACCTGAGGCACGAGACACATTGTCGTATTCTCGCCGATATGTCCGCCGGACTCCGTACCCTCAGCAATAACGGCGTCAGCTCCGGACTTTTCCATTCTCTTTGCAAGAGCTACAGAGGGGACTACTGGCATTACCTTTATTCCCGCTTCCTTCCATGCAGCCATGTACTTTCCGGGGTTACCGGCACCTGTGGTTATGACTCTGATGTTCTCGTCTATGCAGAGCTGTGCGAGGTCGTCGGCATTGGGACTCATAAGCATTATATTAACGCCGAATGGCTTGTTTGTCTTTTCCTTGCAGAGGTGTATCTGCTCACGGAGATAGTCGATAGGAGCGCTGCCGCCCGCGATAAGACCTATTCCGCCTGCGTTCGATACAGCGGAAGCGAGTGTGTGCTCGGCTACCCATGCCATACCGCCTTGTATTATGGGGTATTCGCAGCCAAGAAGCTCAGTGATGCGTGTTTTCATAGTCATACTCCTTTGTTAGCATATCCTTGTAGAGGCTGGCGTACCCGACAGCCCGTCAGTTTTAATCATATTCGCGGGACGTCGGGACGACGTCCCCTACAAATGGTAAGATCAGTATTCCAGTATTATTCCGCCGTAAGTGAGACCAGCTCCGAAGCCAATGAGGGCAAGCTTTTGTCCGCGCTTTATCAATCCCTTTTCTATGCTCTCGCAGAGGGCCAGTGGAATTGACGCACTGGAAGTATTTCCGTAATGGTCGAGTGTAACTATAAACTTCTCCATAGGGGCACCCAGATTCTTAGCAGCCGTCTCTATTATCCTTATATTCGCCTGATGAGGCACGAACCAGTCTATATCGTCCTTGGTTATATTGACCTTTTCCGCCGCCAGCTCGAAGGCTCTCGGCAGTGCCTGTACCGCGAACTTGTATACCTCCTTGCCATTCTGGTGAAGTTTGTGAAGCTCCATTTCCGGGAAAGGATCCTTGAAACCGTTTTTCAGAGCCACCTCGGGAGCTACGTTCAATGCTCTTGCGCAGAGAAGCTCAGCACCGCTTCCGTCAGAGCCAAGATGCGAGGAAAAAAGCTTAACGCTCTTCTCGACTACTGCTGCGGCAGCTCCATCGCCGAAGAGTATGCAGGAGGCTCTGTCCGAAAAATCCAGAAAGCGAGAAAGCGCTTCATTTGCAACTATCAGCACGTACTTCATACTGTCGTCGGTTTCGAGGAAACGTCTTGCAGTATCAAGCGCATATACGAAGCCTGAACAGGCAGCGTTCATATCAAATGCAGCTGCATTAACGGCTCCTATCTGGTGCTGGATTATGCTTGACATACTTGGAGTATGAAAATCGGACGTTGCCGTACATGATATGACAAGCCCTATATCCGCAGGATCTATGCCGGCTGACTTTACAGCGCTCATTGCAGCTTCTCTGCCCATATACCACGTTGGCTCCCAGCCTGCCATAGGACGCTTCTTTATACCCGTTCTCGAGCTTATCCACTCGTCGTTGGTCTCAATGAAACGGGTGAAGTCGTCATTTGTAAGTACCTGCTCCGGCACGTACCTTCCCATTCCCAAAATGCTTATGCCCATTAAAAAGCTCCTTAAAATCAATAAAATTATGAAAATACAGTTGTAAAAACCGTAATTTTGTGTTATAGTAGTAATGTCAGTATCGTCTCAATGAAGAAATACTGCCCTGAAGGCATGATACCACACATATTATATTGTAAATCATTTTGAGTTTTTTTGCAACGATATTTCAGCACTTTGATAATTTAAAGACAAAATATCGTCACTTCTCACAAATTTACAATTGAGCATCAGGATATTTTCACCAATACTATTGGGTATAACATACAGAAAGGAAGTTATTTATTATGACAATTGCACTATTTTCAGGACAAGGCTCGCAGTATGAGGGCATGGGAAAAGACATAGCTGAGGCCATGCCGGAGCTCATGGAGGTATACACTGCCGGCTCCGATATACTGGGCTATGACCTGAAAAATATCTGCTTTGAAGCACCGCTTGACGAGCTTTCCCGAACTATCAACTCTCAGCCTGCTATAATGGCTACGTCCATAGTATGTCTTAAGGCTGCACAGTCGAAGGGCTTCACCTTTGACGGAGTCGCAGGACATTCACTGGGCGAATATGCTGCTATGTATGCCTCGGGAATGATATCTCTTGAGGACGCATTCCGACTTATAAAAGCAAGAGCTGCCGCGATGGAGGAGGCTACGGCTTCTGCGGAAGGCGCAATGGCTGCTGTCATGAAAATAGCTCCCGAAGAGGTAGAGAAAGTATGCAGCGAAGCTGAGGGATACGTCACTGCCGTGAACTACAATTCGCCTGCTCAGACTGTAATAGCCGGAACTCCTGAGGGCATCGCTGAGGTAAGTGAGATATTCACCGAAATGAAGGCGAGAGTCATACCGCTCAACGTTGCTGGGGCATTCCATTCAAAGCTCATGCAGTCTGCCGCTGACAAGTTCTATGGAACAGCAAAGACTATTGAATTCAAAACTCCTCAGGTGAAATACTACTCTAACCTCACAGGCGGTGAGCTCACAGACTTCTCGGATATGGCTTCAATACTCGCAAAGCACATAGTATCCCCTGTACGATTCACCTCCGAGCTTTCTGCTATGCAGGAGGCAGGAGCTGACAGATTCGTGGAATTCGGCCCAGGAAGAACACTAACAGGACTTGTTAAAAAGACGCTGAAGGACGTCACTGCCGTAAACGTTGAAGATCTTGAAACACTTGAAGGAGCACTATCATGAATAAATTTGCGCTTATAGGACACCCACTCGGACATTCCATGTCCCCGCTCATACACGAAAAGCTCTTCAATCTCAGCGGACTTTCCGATACCTCATACGAGCTCATAGATATAGCTCCCGAGGATATCACAGGCAGCCGCGGACTTCTTGAAAGTCTCCGCGGTCTCAATGTTACTATCCCCCACAAGCAGACTGTTATCAGTCTTGTGGACGAGCTTGCAGAAAGCGCTCTCCGCTACAACTCCGTTAACTGCATAGGCAACAACGGTGGAAGGCTTGTAGGCTACAACACCGACTGCGACGGTTTTCTGCGCTCTGCAGAGCTTCTCCCTATCGGCGGGAATGTAGCTGTGCTCGGATGCGGCGGAGTAGGAAGGATGATAGCCATAGAGGTAGCCCGTCACGGCGGAAACATCACTCTTGCCGTGATACCTCAGGACGTTAAGAACGCCCAGCTCCTCATGGCTGAGATACTGGCAAAGTGCAGCGGCGCTTCCGTAAGGATAGCGGATATATCCAATCTTGACGGCAGCTACGACCTGCTGATAAACGCAACTCCCGTTGGTATGTACCCAAAAGTGGACGCCTGCGCAGTAAGTGATACTATAATCGAAAACAGCAGCAGCGTTTTTGACGTTATCTACAATCCGACAGAAACACTCCTCATGAAAAAAGCCCGCGCAATGGGTAAAACAGCTGTGGGAGGCGCTTCCATGCTAGTCTATCAGGCTGTGAAGGCTCATGAGATATGGTACGGCGGCAGCTTCACCCCCGAGGATATATCAAAGATAATCGCCGATGTCGAGAATGCTGTTGACAGCATGAACAAGTGATCTCCATTTTAAAAAGCAGGATATATCTGCTCCTCTGTCCTTTTCTGCTTATATCCGGACTGCTTTCCGGGTGCAGCAGAGAAAAGATCGCACCTAAGCCTGTACTGCCAGCGCTGAATGACGTTTCCCTTGTCAGTGAAAACCGGTATTCCTGCACATTCGATTCCATAAAGCATGATTTCATCGTAGATCTTCCCGACAATGCAGAAAACGCGCCTCTTGTGCTTATGCTCCATGGCTACGGTCATAACGCAGAGAGCTTCCGTACATCAGTTCAGTTTGAAAAAACTGCCAATCCTGCCGGCTATGCAGTGGTCTATGTCACAGGCGCTTCCGACCCTGAGGACAGGACATCGTCACTGGGCTGGAATGCAGGTGCAGGAACTGGTAAAAACAGGGACACCGAGTTCCTGACGGCTCTTGCAAAGTATCTGCAAAAGGAGTATTCTTTGGACAGTAGCAGGACATATGCGGCAGGCTTCAGCAACGGCGCATTCATGACACACAGGCTGGCTGCGGAAGCCGGAGACACCTTCTCCGCAGTTGTGAGCGTTGCCGGCATTATGACGGACAGCGTATGGGAAACCAGAAAATCCGGGAATAAGGTAAGCTTCTTTCAGATAACCGGTGCAAAGGATGATGTTGTACCGAAGAAGAGTGACGGCACCGCAAAGTATTCCAAATATCCTGCCGTCGAGGACGTTATGGCGTACTGGGCTGAATCTAACGGCGCTGAACTAACGGTGGAGACCGAGGTCAGCAGTCAGGCAGTACTGAAAAAATACGAAAACAAGAATAAAAACATACAGATCTGGGACCTGCTCGTAAAAAACGGCGGTCATGAATGGCCGAAGGAAAAATTCAGCGGATTCAACACCAATGCCCTGATACTTGAGTTCTTCGAGGCTCAGAAGTAAAAAAGGAGAATGATATGACTGTATTCTTATGCGGCTTTATGGGCTGCGGAAAATCAACTATAGGCAAGCTTGCAGCAAAAAAACTGGGCTGCGGCTTCTGCGATACGGACGACCTCATAGTCCGCACCCTTGAAATGACTATCCCCGAGATATTCGAGAAAAAGGGAGAGCCATTCTTCCGCCTTACAGAGGCTGAGATAGTGAAGTCCCTCTGTGGCAAGACCACCGTTGCAGCCTGCGGCGGCGGAGCAATGCTCAATCCGGATACTGCAAGGGCGGCAAGAGAGGCAGGCGCAGCTGTGGTATATATAGACGTTCCATTCGAGGTCTGCTATGAGCGTATAAAGGACGATACCAACCGCCCTATCGTTGTCAGCTCCACAAAGGAACAGCTGGAGGAGCTATACAACTCAAGAAAGGATATATATCTTAAACATTCGACCATAAGACTCGAGTGCAGCGGCAGTCCCGTGGAAAACGCGGAGCTAATAGTACGCTCTCTCAGAAAGTGAGTACGGTATGCTTATCTATAACGCTGAGATACACACTATGGACGCCCAGGGAGTTATCCCCTGCGGCTGGATAGAGACCGTTGAGGGCAGGATAAAAGCTCTCGGCGAGGGTACCCCGGAAGATATCCCTGTAGACAGCATAGATGCAGAAGGAGGTATGCTCCTTCCTGGCTTCATAGACGCTCACACCCACCTCGGCATCATCGAGGACAGCCTTGATTTCGAAGGCGACGACTGCAACGAGTCCACCGACCCGTTTACTCCGCAGATGAGAGCTATCGACGGTATAAATCCCTTTGACCGTTGCTTTGAGGAAGCCCGTATGCGCGGCATAACCGCCGTGGCTTCAAGTCCCGGAAGCTCCAATGCCTGCGGCGGAGAGATAGCTGCTATAAAGACCTTCGGCAGACGAATAGACGATATGCTCATAAAGAACTGCGGCATAAAATTCGCTCTCGGCGAGAATCCCAAGAACGTATACAATGGACGTGAGGAGACTCCTGTGACCCGTATGGCGATAACAGCCCTTATCCGTGAAGGACTTTACAAGGCTCGCCGCTATGTCCACGATATGGACAGCTACTACTCCGACAGCGAGAACTACGATCCCCCGGAGTACGATATAAAGTGTGAGGCTCTCATGCCTCTTCTTGACCGCAAGATAAAGGCTTTCTTCCACTGCCACAGAGCAGATGATATCTGCACAGCTATGCGCATATCCAAGGAATTCGGTTTGGATCCCGTAATAGTCCACGGCACGGAGGGACAGCTCATAGCAGATATAATCGCAGCTGAGGGAGTACCGGTTATATGCGGTCCTCTGATATGTGACCGCTGCAAGCCCGAAATGAAGGGGCTTGAACTGAAAAACGCTTCCCTCCTCCACGAGAGCGGAGTAAAAATAGCTATATGCACCGATCATACCGTCATACCCATACAGTATCTGCCCCTGTCCGCACAGGCTGCCGTAAAGGGCGGCCTCCGCTTTGGCGAGGCTCTCCGGACTTTGACTGTATGTCCTGCGGAGATACTCGGCATAGACGACGTTACAGGTTCGCTTAAAGAGGAAAAGGACGCAGACCTCCAGCTCTACAGGAAGGGCGATAACCCTCTTGATCTCATGTCGGAACCGGTACTCGTAATGATAGGCGGCAATATCTGCCGCAGGGAGCTCTGATATGAAAAGGGCTATTGCTGCTGCGGCTGCTTTATTGCTGTTGATGCCCGCCGGAACCGTCCGGGCGGCAGAGGATATACCCGAGGGCTTTTCGCTGAAATATGAGATAAAGGATAAAAAGGTGACTGTTACGGGTTGCACAGGCAGCGATAGTATGCTCATGATACCCTCCGAGATAGAAGGAATGCCAGTCACTGCCGTAGCTGAAAATGCCTTTTCAGGCAATACGGATATAGCTATATGCATACTCCCCGACAGTCTTGTGACCGTGGGTGCAAGGGCTTTCAGCACCTGTCCCAATCTCTGCAACCTATCGTTGGGAAAGAATGTATCCTCTATAGGCGATTATGCCTTTACCGCATGTCCTGCTCTGTTCGATATCTCAGTCAGCAAGGACAACTCCACCTACAGCAATATCGACGGCTCATTGTATATGAACGGCGACTCTCTCCTGCTCTATGCAGGCGGCGCTGATGCGAAGATATACGATAAAACCAAAACTATTGGTAAGGGAGCCTTTTTCGGCAAAGCAGAGGTGGTCTCCGTTGATATCCCCGAAAGCGTTACTACTATCGATGACCATGCCTTTTCAGGCTGCCTTTCGCTTAAAAGCGTTGATATTCCCGACTCTGTGACCAAGCTCGGAAAGGGCTGCTTCATGAGCTGCTCTTCACTTGAAAGCGTGAGCTTCGGAAAGTCGGTGAAGGCTGTCCCCGAAAACTGCTTCCATTCCTGCAACAGTCTTAAAAACGTCTCCCTTACCGACAGCATAACCTCTATCGGCGAGGACGCTTTTTACAGCTGCACATGGCTCGGAGAGCTTTATATCCCCTCCTCCGTAACAGCTATAGGCAAAGACGCCGTGGGAAGAAGATATGATGTGAGGAGCTCCTCTTCGGAAAATATATCAGACTTCGTGATAAAGGGTAAGCCGGACACTGCTGCGGAAAAGTACGCAAAGGAATACGGCATTGCCTTTGAATCCTCCTCAATGAAAAAAGGAGACGTGAACGGTGACGGCTATACTGACGCTGTGGACGCCTCCGCAGTGCTTGCGGAGTATGCGCGTATATCATCTGACAAGTCTGCCGTATTCACATCTGCGCAGAAGCAGGCTGCCGACTGGAACAGCGACGGCATCACTGACGCAGTTGACGCTTCGGGCATTCTTGCGGAATACGCAAGGCTTTCGTCAGGGAAATGAACGTATATACCCACCGACACTTTAACGCTGAATTACTTTAGTATAACACATTGCTTTTTTCGCCAAAACCCGACTGTTTTTGAAAATAAAATTCTATGTCCGGTCTGTCCCCCAAACTATTGACATAAGCCGCAAAAAATAGTATCATTAAAGTTAATATTACAACTGCAAGGAGGAATTTTTATGCTGACTGATATCAACAGCAAATTTCAGAAGGAAGGTCTTACCTTTGACGATGTGCTGCTTATCCCTGCTGAATCAAACGTTACGCCTAACATGATCCAGATCGGTACTCAGCTCACAAAGACCGTTCGACTCAATACTCCGATAATGACTGCCGCTATGGACACCGTTACAGATTCACGTATGGCTATTGCTATCGCTCGTGAGGGCGGTATAGGTATCATACACAAAAATATGTCCATTGAACAGCAGGCTGACGAAGTTGACAAGGTAAAGAGAAGTGAAAACGGCGTTATCGTAAACCCCTTCTCCCTCACCGAGGATCACATCGTTGCCGACGCTGACGAGATCATGGGTAAATTCAAGATCTCAGGCGTTCCGATCGTTGACGGAAAGGGCAAACTCGTTGGTATCATCACCAACAGAGATATGCGCTTCCTTACTGATTTTACAGCTAAGATCTCCGACGTTATGACAAAGGACAACCTTATCACTGCTCCCGTCGGCACTACTCTTGAACAGGCTCAGGAAATCCTCCGCGCACACAAGATTGAAAAGCTCCCTATAGTTGACGAGGCAGGCTACCTCAAGGGCCTTATCACTATAAAGGATATCGAGAAATCTGTACAGTACCCCAACTCAGCCCGTGACAGCAAGGGCAGGCTTCTCTGCGGAGCCGCTATTGGCGTTACTGCAAACGTTCTCGAAAGAGCACAGGCTCTTATCGACGCTCAGGTGGATGTTCTCGTTCTCGACTCCGCTCATGGACACAGCGCAAACATCATCAAGTGCCTGAAAATGGTTAAGGAAGCATTCCCGGATATACCTGTAATAGCAGGAAATATCGCTACGGCAGAGGCTGCTGAAGATCTTATTGCAGCAGGTGCTGACTGCCTTAAGGTAGGTATCGGACCCGGCTCTATCTGCACCACCCGTGTAGTTGCAGGTATAGGCGTACCTCAGATCACAGCGGTATACGACGTTGCCTGCGTAGCTCAGAAGTACGGTATCCCAGTTATTGCTGACGGCGGTATCAAATACTCAGGTGATATCGTAAAGGCACTTGCAGCAGGCGCAAATGTAGTTATGCTCGGCTCGCTCCTTGCAGGCTGTGCAGAAGCTCCCGGCGAAACTGAAATATATCAGGGACGTCAGTTCAAGGTATACAGAGGCATGGGCAGCCTCGGCGCCATGGCTTGCGGCTCCAAGGACAGATACTTCCAGGAGGGCGCAAAGAAGCTGGTTCCCGAGGGCGTTGAGGGACGAGTTCCCTTCAAGGGCCCACTTGCAGATACTATTTTCCAGCTTGTAGGTGGTATCCGCTCAGGTATGGGCTACTGTGGTTGCGTAGATATACCCACACTTCACGAGAAGGCCAAGTTCATACGCATCACAGGCGCAGGACTCAAGGAGAGCCACCCTCACGATATCTATATCACCAAGGAAGCTCCTAACTATTCAACACAGATATAAACAGCGTTACAATACAAAAAGTGGCTATATAATAACAGCTTCAAAAAAACGATGCGGTTGTCTTTTCAAATCAAATTTGAAAGGGCACCCGCTTTTTCATGCTAATTATTGAAACCTTCTTGAATTTTCTGGAAACAGGGTATAACGAACAAGCACGAAGAAAATTGCTATTATACAAAGCTTTTCTATTTCACGCAGCGATACATATCCGTATTCCATAAATGCAAACAGTGTTATTCTTAAGAGAGTTTCCAGATCAAATTGTGGGCGACCTGTCCTGCAGTCCTTATCTACAAGATATTTCTTTAGGTCAATTTGATCTAAAACTTCAACAAAAGAATACACTGAGTCGTTTATATCTATAATTCTTTCATAATCCACTGGTAATTTCAGTTGGATTGGTTTATAATAGTTCTCAGTGGTTATCATTTGTC
>NZ_JAGCFH010000195.1 GCF_017650195.1 Ruminococcus sp.
CAGCTGCTCGGCGCTGACGGGTTATATGCTGCAGACGCCAAGCTCGTTCAGGTTGAAATAAACGGCGAATATCAGGGCCTCTATCTTCTCACCGAGGCTCAGCAGGTGTCTGAGGAAAGAGTAAACGTGACCAAGCCGGAAAAGGACTACACCGGTACAGATATAGGCTATTTTCTTGAATTTGACGGTTATTTTCACAACGAAGACGAGCTTCATGGCTTCCACCTTGACTACGCCGACAACGCTCCTCTCAAGCCCTTCGACGGAAAGGGCGGCAGTGGAAAAACAATCAAGTGTCTTGCCAACGCAAAGATTAACCCGGATATGGAAGTCGGAATAACGATAAAAAGCGATATATACTCTCAGGAACAGCACGATTTTATCGAAAAATACATAAATAATGTCTACAGGATAATGTACGAAGCCGCCTACAACCATAAAGCCTTCGTATTCGATGAGAACAATGACAATATTTCCGAGAGCAGCGAGCTTACCCCCCAGCAGGCTGTGGAAAATGTCGTAGACGTTAATTCTCTCGTGGATATGTATATCATCAGCGAGCTTGCCTGCGACGCAGACGTTGCGTGGTCGAGTTTCTACATGGACATAGATTTTAGCCCTGAGCACACCAAAAAGCTCACCTTTGAAGCTCCATGGGATTTCGACTCTTCAATGGGTAATAGACCATACTGCGACAATGGTCAGGGCTTCCATGCAGCCAATATCATACCAGACCCGAGTATGGGAATGGATTCTATAAATCCGTGGTTCACTCTGCTAGTTTACGAGGACTGGTATCAGGACATGATAAAGGAGAAGTGGACAAAAGCTTACGATAACGGCGTATTCAGCAGAGTTTGCCAAATGGTAGATTCCGACAGCGAGGTACTCTCGGCCGAATTTGAAAAGAACTATAAGAAATGGAACAATATCATAGACAATGATTACATTGTAGACGAGCTTTCTACAGGAGCAAGGAAATGCAAAAACGCAAAGGAATGTGCGGATTATCTCTCAGACTGGCTCAATAAACGAATAGCGTTCCTCAATTCTCAATGGCATAAATAAACATAAGAAGCCGTAAAGAAGCGTCACAATGACGCTTCTTTACGGCTTTTTGCTTTGCTGTTAAGTTTTATCCGAAAATATCTTCGACTCCGCTTATGAACTCAGGCTTTGCTTTTTTCTTAAGCACGTCCCAATTAGGCTTTCTGCTGCCCATGCTGTGAGCATCGCTGCCAAAAACGTAAGGATAGCCTTCCTTTATCAGCGACTTTACAAAACGCTTTTCCTTGAAGCTCTCAAAGGCTTCATTATTGAACTGGAATACAGCCTCTGTTTTCAGAACCTCCTCCATTTCGGATCTGCTATAGTATTCCAGGTACCTGTGTATATGTGCAAGTACAGGAACAAGTCCATATTCATATGCTATATCGTTGACCTCCTCGAGCATCCACTTGCTGAATGCAGCATACTCGAACTCAAGAAGTATATATTTTGTATCAGCTATGCGAAGCTTTTCGATATCTGGGAGCTTGCTTATGCCATGCTCAACAGCTACCTCGGCTCCGAGAAGGATATCGCCGTTGGTTGGATCCTCCTTGACCAATTTATCATAAGCCTGCTGTCTCTTTTCAAGATAGGCATTTACGCCTCTCTCCCTGTGAGCATAGAAATGAGGAGTTGCAACTATCCGCTCAACACCCTGTTCTCTCATTGTACGTATCATCTTCAGCGACGTTTCAACACTATCTGAGCCGTCGTCTATCTTTGGAAGTATATGGCAATGATGATCAGTCAGCATTTTCCTTTGAGCCTTTCTTAGTAGTCTGAGCTGATGAACCATAGCCATATTCCTTGTACTTTGAATAGTAAGACGAATGACGCTTCTGAGCCACCTCGTTCATAAGGAATCCTATGAGATTCGTATGTGTGAGCTCCATCTGCTTCATGCAATTGTCAATCTCATCGTAGGTAGTCTGACCATGCTTGAATACGAGGAGTATTCCGTTTATGGACTCCTTCATTACCATAGCGTCACTTACCACATTAAGAGGAGGAGTATCAATGATTATATAATCATAAACTATAGCGAACTGCTCAAGCATAGTCGCAAACTGCTCGGAAGCGAGAAGCTCCGAAGGGTTAGGAGGAGTAGGACCTGAAGGAAGCAGGTCGAGGTTCTTCATAACGTTTTCCTTGATAGACCTTGAAGGTGTGGACTTCTTGATTATGAGAGTTGAAAGGCCCTCTGAGTTCTTCACCTTGAATATCCTGTGCTGAACAGGCTTTCTCATATCCGCGTCTATAAGGAGCACCTTGCTGTTGGTCTGAGCAAACGCGATAGCGATATTTGCAGCCGAGGTCGATTTTCCGTCACCGGGGTTCGGGCTGGAGATAGCAACTATCTTCTTGTCCGACGTACCCATTGCGAACATTACGTTGGTACGTATCGACTTGTAGCTCTCTGCAATATTGAATGGTATATTCTGATCTGTGATGAGGGCTCTGCCGTCAGCCTGAGCTGCCTTTGTTCTGCCCTTGTGCTTCTTGGCTTCGCTGAACTGCTGTATCTCACCCATAATGGCTTTGCCGTACTTCTTGCTGACCTTGTCTGTCTCCTTGACGGTATTGTCAAAGAAGTCGATAAGGAATATTATGAGAACGATAATAAGGAACGCAGCCGCAGCGCCGAGCACAGTATTCTTCATTATCTTCGGAGAAACAGGATTGGTATAAACCTTTGCCTTGTCGATAGTATTCAGTGAGCCTACACCAACAGCCTGCTGGACATACTTCGGAGCAACAAGGGTAAGGTAATTGCAGACAGCCGCTGATACCTCGGGATTTCTTGTAACAGACGATACCTTTACCGCCGACGTATCAGTTACGGAGCTGATAGTCAGGGTCTTGCTTATAGATGCCGGAGATATCTTTCCGTTGTACACTGAAAAGCACTCTGAAAGTGTCGAATTGCCGAAATTGCTTTCCAGCAGCTCTCCTACAGAGTTCATTACAGCGTCGTCCTTCAATACCTCCATATACGTATTGACAAGCTGCTTGGAGTTGGAAATGTTGTTGACATTACCTGCTCCCTCCGCAACTCCCTGATAGCTCTGTACGTACATGGTGATATGCGATTCGTACATGAGCGGAAGCATAAATTTCGATAAGCCGAAGGCTGAGATACCTCCCAGTATCACAAACAGCAGTATGAGCCATATCCTGCTCATCAACAACTTGACGATGTCCTTGATAGTATACGTATTATTCATTCTCCATTACATCCTTTACTCACAGATTTAATTTAATGAGTTAATAATCTCCAAAAAAGAAAAGTCCATACCTAAATTATTGTATCATATCAAACTGCCAAAGTCAAGAAATATTTGGAGAAATCGCACGATTTGCACATTTAGCATATATATTCATTAATATTTCATTATCCTTTTCACAAATAAGAAAAAGAGCGGCTGGACGCCGCCCTTTATTGTCAAAAAATACGCCTACCATAAAAAAACATCATACTCTGTCTGCTATTTCAAGTATCATTTTCTCAGTCTTTTCCCATCCAAGGCATGGGTCTGTTATTGACTTTCCGTATATATGCTCGTCTATCTTCTGAGCACCGTCCTCGATATAGCTCTCTACCATAAATCCCTTTACGAGCTTTCTGATATCATCATTGTATCTTCGACTGCTTAGAACCTCCTTGACTATCCTCGGCTGCTCGAAAGGGTGCTTGCCGGAATTACAGTGGTTTGTATCTATTATAGCAGCAGGATTCTCGAAGCCCTTCTGCACATACAGCTGATGAAGGAGCTCAAGATCCTCGTAATGATAATTCGGCATACACTGACCGTGATTGTTTTCAAAGCCTCTGAGTATGGAATGTGCCAGAGGGTTTCCGCTGGTGCTTACCTCCCAGCCGCGGTATAGGAAAGTATGTCCCGACTGTGCAGCTTCAATAGAATTCATAAGCACAGGCATACTTCCACTCACAGGATTTTTCATGCCTACAGGGATATTCAGTCCGCTAGCAGTAAGACGGTGCTGCTGATTCTCAACAGAACGTGCACCCACAGCTACATAACCGAGAAGATCATTGAGATATCGGTGATTCTCAGGGTAGAGCATCTCGTCCGCGCAGGTAAATCCGGTTTCCTCGATAGCGCGGAGATGCATTTTACGTATGGCAACAATGCCCTTATACATATCCGGCTTCTGGCTCGGGTCAGGCTGATGAAGCATACCCTTGTAACCCTTTCCCGTCGTTCTTGGCTTATTGGTATATATCCTAGGAACAATGAGTATCTTGTCTTCGACCTTATCCTGAACGCCGCGAAGACGGTTTATATAATCTATAACGCTTTCCTCGTTGTCCGCAGAGCAGGGACCGATTATAAGCAGAATCATATCGCTCTTTCCGCTGATAACATCTGCTATCTGTGCGTTCCTTGCTTCTATAACTTTTTTAAGACCTTCCGAAATTGGGTACTGTCCCTTAACTTCGGCAGGTATCGGTAATTTGCACTTAAAATTCATATTCATAGCTTTTACCATCTCCGATCATTATTTTTCTTTCCAGATCGGCTGCTCTTAAGCAGCACCGGCATATTAAATATTATATCACATTCGTTTTCTGAAATCAATATTGATATAGCTCTCATAAGTCAAATACGGCATTTAACACAAAAACCCGCCTGACAAAATGAAAAGACAGCCGACAATTACCGACTGCCTTTCAGGGGATATTAAAATTTGGAGAAATCTTAATAAATGTGCCAATCACAGATTATGTGATCGGCACATATTTTATAACCAGTAATCGATTATGCTCTTGTATGAACCTGACCGCCAGCGAGTGTCTTGCCGTGAGCCTTTGCCATATCAGAAATGTTTACGTTCTGGTAACCATTCTGAGCAAGCCAAGGAAGAACCTCTTCCATAGCTGCTGCTGTTGTAGCATAGTTCTCGTGGCAGAGCACTATAGCACCCTCAAGTGAACCGTTCTGTGCAGCCTGCTTGATTGTGTTTACGATCTGATCCTTAGAAGCATTGTTCCAGTCCTGAGTATCAATTGCACAAGAGATAAGCGGTACATCGTTAAGAGCAGACTGTACTGTTGCGTTGCTCTCAAGATAAGGTAATCTCATGAGGTGCGAAGGCTCAGCTCCAATAATGCCCTTGAGCTTGCTGTTGCAGTTCTCCCACTCACTTCTGATCTGTGAAGAACCGAGCTGACCGAGATGAGGATGTGACTGTGTATGGTTAGCAACCTCCATACCGTTCTGGTACTCATACTTGATCTGGTCGTTTGTCTTGATCCAGTCGCCTACGATGAAGAATGTAGCTGTCATATTGTTCTTTATAAGAGCGTCAATTATTCTGTATCCAGGATCCGACTTGCTCTGTGCGCTTGCACCGTCATCGAATGAGATAGCGCAGAGTTTCTTGCCAGACTGTACCTGAGCACCACCATTGCCACCGGTCTGCTGGCCGCCGTTATTGCCGCCCATGTCCCAAGTCTGACCGCCGTTGCCGCCCATATCGAAGCCGCCCTGACCGCCGAACTGGCTCATGTCAAAACCGCCGTTGCCGCCCTGACCACCAAACTGGCTCATATCGAAGCCGCCGTTGCCGCCCTGACCACCAAACTGGCTCATATCGAAGCCGCCGTTGCCGCCCTGACCGCCGAACTGGCTCATGTCAAAACCGCCATTGCCGCCCTGACCGCCAAACTGGCTCATATCAAAGCCGCCGTTGCCGC
>NZ_JAGCFH010000196.1 GCF_017650195.1 Ruminococcus sp.
ATCGCTCAACAGGCTTTTTTCAGTGTAATATATTCATTTTGTATTGCAGGTACATAATAGACCGTCAAACCATCTCCGGCTTAAGTGAGAATAAATTTTATTCCATATTTTTCAGAGCAAGCACCTTCGGTATCCTGCGGATACGTATGAAATCGAACACTGTAATGATAAGATAAGCCGCAAATACGAGTAGGAATTCCTTTACAAAGCCAGATGCAGGCAGTATGAATGAGAACCATCCACTCATCTTCATCATAATGAGTTTCCAGAAGAACGCCATAAGCTTGTAGCCTATGTAGACTGCAAGGAATTCAGATAAGAATACCACGACAGCCGTAGGCACAAGGTAAAGCGAAGCTATCTCTCCGTTTTCATAGCCAAGTATCTTTGTCATGGAGATAGAGCGTTCATTTTTCTCGATTATTATCTTTGTGAGCAGATACAGTATTATCGCAGCCACGATAAAGCACACGTACTGGAAGTACTTCATATACGCCCCCATAGAGTGATCAAGCTGATCCGCCACCTTGATCATATCCTGAGCGGTTATCTCCTTTGCGATATATTCCCTGTCGATATCTGTTATCATATTATCGGACATATATCCGCTGAACTCATTCTGCTCCTTGTCAAAAACACTGTTGAATCGTTCGTTGTCCATAAAGACGGCAACTCCGGCAGAATATCCGTATATGTCCTTTACCGTCCATTCATATTCCCTGTGCTCGTATTTCTCGGAAAGCGTAATGGTGTCCCCTGCCTTGACATCATACTTATCAGCATAAGCCTTGGATATATATACAGAGTCGTCCCCGCAGCTGCCTAGCTTTACGTATCTGCTGTCATTTTCGATACCGTAAACAGCTACTTCCTCGTTATATGTATCTGACTTTCTTTCCAGTGATGTCACGGAAAAACGCTCTGCTTCTTCATCCTCTGTGGTTATAATATTACCGTCGCTGTCCTCGGTACTGCTGAGTATTATCTGATCCTCTGCAAATATCATATCCGGCATTGCGTCCTGATAATAGGACAGGGTCTCTGGCATTCCCACAGCCATTGAGATAAGCAGCATCACAAAGGTTATACCTACGAAAAGCATCAGGTAATTCGGAATATTCTGCAAAAATACTCTCATTCGGAAACGCTGGAAGAATCTCCATTTTGGCAGTCTTATCGCCTTTTTCCTCTTTTTCTGTTTCAGGTCATGCCTTAAAAATCTGAGGGGCGAAAGCTTAAGTGTTCTTGTTATGACAACAGCGTTTATTATCAGCATGAGCACGACCGGTACTACAGTTGTTTTTATAAACGCTTCAGGAGTCCATAAAGTCTCAAACCCCGGCAGGCTGTAGCTGCTGTAGTACATATTCGCAACTGTATTCTTGAACACTGTGTATCCGAGGATATTTCCTATAACGGCAGCAATAATGACGATAAGCAGCGGAGCACTCATATAGTAGCGTAGAAGCTCTCCCCTGGTGTATCCCGACGCTCTGAGAGTACCTATAACTGATGACTCCTGTTCAAGTGTCGTGCTGATAGTTACTGCAAAGATGAAGGCAAGAACAGCGGTGAGGATATATAAAAGAACTCCTCCCATAGCTTTATCCTTGCCTATATCGTCCTGCGCAAAGTTAAGAGCCTGGTTCGCATAAGCAGGAACATAGTCCTCTATCTTCAGATCTTCCGTATCCGAAACAGCAGTCTGCGTTATGAGCGCTTTAAGGAAATTCTCCGAAAGCTTCTTTTCCTCATACTCATCGGAAGGCTCCTTATTATATGTGAATGCATAATTTGCACATGTATTGGCACGGATACGCTCAAAGCCCCCATCAGTCACCATTCCCACATCAAAAGTAAGAGCGTCGAACATGGTGTCGGTATTGCTTTCATATAGGGCGCTGTAATCCTCAAAAGCAGCAAGTCCAACTACTTCAAAATCCGTATTTCCTGCGTATAATGTATCGCCCACTTTTATATTTGCATTGTCTGCATGCATACGGTCGATAATTATCTCGTTGTCATTTTCAGGAACTCGTCCTCTGAGGACATCATAAAGATCAATGTCACTGCGCTCAGCATAGACGCGTATAGTACCGGAATAACTTCTGTCCAAAGGCAGAGACTCCTCTGTGTCCTTATAGAAGAGCTCGTAGACCCTGACCGGTACAGCGTCAAATTCATCATTAAGGCCATAGCGCTCGGCAAGCTCATCGTACTTATCGTCTATTTCCTTGTCAATCTCTTTTTTTGCCTCATCCATTGCGTCTGACAAAGCTTTTTCATAGTCCCCGGACTCCTTCGCGACCTTCAGTGCTTCACTGTAAGTCTTGTCATAATTCTCAGCGACAGCCGAGTTGTATGCGGAGCTGATCATGCTCTCGCGCTCGCTTTCTGTTACCTCCGCTCCCATAATCTTTGCAGCGTTTATCTGTTCGTCAACAGCAGCAGAGACCTGTGTCTTTATTGCATCCCTTACCTGCTCACCTACCTTTTCGGCAGCAGCTTCATCTACGGCTTTTTTTACCTCGTCAGTCGCTTTGCTGTAAGCGCGTTCACGGTATACCGTAGGAACATCTGCAAGCTCCCCGGTTTCAATAGCCCTTATGGTCGCTTCATCCGCTTTTATTGACAGCTTAAAGTGTCCGTCCTCACGCTTCATTGCCGTAACATTCTTGTCAAGGGAGATGAGCATACTGTTATTTGCAACATACATCCCCGATACGAAGCCAATAGTCACGATAAGCAAGAGTCCTATCATCAGGTATCGCTTCCAATCCCGGAGCATATCTTTCCATACACGTATGCGCAGAGGATCCTTCGGACGCCTGCCGAATGAGATACTGTTCTTCTCCATACTGCTCCCCCCTTACCACTCTATCTCGGCAGCTGTAAGCTTTTCCTTATTGATGATATCGTGCCTTATTTTGCCGTCACGGAGCTTTATGATATGGTCAGCCATTTGCTTTATGGCTTCGTTATGAGTTACCATAATAACGGTATTTCCGTACTTCTGATTGACCTCCTCGATGAGCTGCAATATCTCCTTTGAGGTCTTGTAGTCAAGAGCTCCTGTTGGCTCGTCGCATAAGAGTATATCCGGATTTTTTACTATAGCGCGTCCGATAGATACTCTCTGTTGCTGACCGCCTGAGAGCTGGTTTGGAAGCTTGTGGCGGTGCTCGTACAGACCAAGTATCTTCAGAAGCTCGTCGATGTCAAGAGGCTTATCCGACAGGTAAGCGCCTGTTTCTATATTTTCCTTCACATTCAGATTTGGGATAAGATTATACATCTGGAACACATAACCGAGATGCTTGCGCCTGTACCTTGTAAGGCTCTTTTCATTCATTTCCGCAAGCTTATCACCATTTATGGATATTTCGCCTTCGTCTGTGCTGTCTATGCCGCCGAGTATATTGAGCAGTGTGGATTTGCCCGATCCCGAAGGTCCGAGAAGTACGCAGAATTCACCCTTTGCAACTGTAAAATCAATTCCCTTGAGGACCTCCTGTTTCGTATCGCCGCTTCCGAAACTCTTTTTCAGTCCACGGACTGAAAGAAACGCTTTGTCTTTCTTACTCATTATCTCCATCTCCTTATGTCATTTTCCATATTCATGCTAAAAAGCCCGATCTCTCGCAAAGCTCATATGAACACATGAATATCTATTCATATATTAGCATATAATTACATTAAAGTCAAGTAGCTATTCCCCATTTCGTCGGTTTGTATATTATCATGTCTAACAGATTAAATGCCTTATGTTAGCATGCACAAATATTAATAAAGATATCAATGACAAGCTCTTTTTCTTTCTTATATAATAACTTAGCCCTGCTATTTAAGCAGGGCTCTGTTGGTTTTGAATAACATAATTGATGGTATCATTTCGAATTATATTTAGCTGTTTTAG
>NZ_JAGCFH010000197.1 GCF_017650195.1 Ruminococcus sp.
GCAGTGGGGCGGCTTCGGTGGCCAGCAGGGTGACGCAGCTGGCGGCGCGGCTGGCGGCTGGAACATGGGCGGTGACGCAGCTGGCGGCGCGGCTGGTGGCTGGAACATGGGCGGCGATGCAGCTGGCGGCATGGGTGGCTTCGATATGGGCAACTTCGCATTCATGTCACAGGCTAACTACAACCAAAAGGGCGAGGCTTGGGAGCGCCCGGCTAATATAGAGATATTCGATAACGGAAAGAGCGTTGTATCTCAGGACGTAGGCATCAGAACAAAAGGCGCAGCTTCCCGTGCATGGGCTCAGAAGAGCTTCAATATCTTCGCACGTATGGACTACGGCAAGGGCTCTGTTGAGTACGATCTCTTTGAAGGCAAGTCCACCAAGGAAAGGAACAACAAGGTCATCGATGAATTCGACGGCTTTACAATAAGAAACGGCGGAAACGACAATATGGCTGGCTTCTTCCGTGATTCTGTAAACCAGTCTCTCGTATCCGACAGAGATATGGCTACTCAGGCTACAAGCGAATGCATACTCTTCATCGACGGTGAGTTCTGGGGCATCTATCAGCTCACGGAGAAGTACAACTCTGATTACTTCAAGTCGCATTACGGCGTTAAGAAGAATGATGTTGCATACATCAAGAACGGCACTCTTGAGGACGGTAAGGATCAGGATCTCAGCGAATGGAACAGCCTCCTCAGCCAGATTTCTAGTGCAGATATGACCAGCGATACTGTATATCAGCAGATTAACGAAAAGCTAGATCTTCAGAGCTTTGCAGACTACTTTGCAGCTCAGATTTACTGGGGCAACCACGACTGGCCGGGCAACAACAACGCTGTATGGCGCGCAGATACTGTAGACCCTGAGAATCCTTACGCTGATGGAAGATGGCGTATGGTGCTCTTTGATACAGAGTACAGTGCAAACCTTGCAGACAAGGTAAACGAAGTCGGTCCTACATACAACAGCTTCAGCCAGTTTGGCGGCGGCGGCATGGGCTTCGGCGGCTTCGGCATGGGCGGTGGCTCACTCAGCGGTGCATTCACAAATCTAATGAAGAACGAGACATTCAGACAGCAGTTTGAGCTCACCTTCATGGATATGGCTAACTATAACTTCGATACAAAGAAGACCTCTGAGGCTATCAGCTACTACAAGAGCTTCAAGCAGCAGATCCTCGATACATACAAGCGTTTCCCGTCTTCAAAGCACACTCACAATGAGCAGACATTTGAAGAAGACTATCAGCTCCTCGAGACCTTCTACAACACAAGGTTCGGCAACATAACTTCCATGATGAAGAACTACATGAACCTCACCGGCAGTCTTGCAACAGTTTCTGTAAGCAATGACGGCAGCAAGGGCACACTCAAGCTCAATACGATCAAATTTGACGATTCTATGAGCACATGGAGCGGAAAGTACTATACCGACTACCCTGTTACCGTAAAGGCTGAGGCTAAGGAAGGCTACAGATTCGACCACTGGGAAGTATCCGGAACAACAGTTTCCAATACCACATCAGACGAAATTACTGTTCCCGTAAGCGAGGGCGTTTCAATAAAAGCTGTTTACGCAGCTGGCGATCCTTCTGAGATCAGGACTACTACTTCAACAACATCAAAGACAACAACAACAACAACTACTACTACAGTATCCAATCCTGATGTTCAGGTAACAAAGTACGGCGACGTAAACTGTGACGGTCAGCTTGACCTTTCAGACGCAGTTCTAATCATGCAGGCTCTTGCTAACCCCAACAAGTACGGTGAGAACGGCAGCGACAGCCGCCATATCACAAGGCAGGGTCTTCTCAATGCAGACTGCTCAGGAAACAACGATGGCGTTACAACTGGCGACGCAGCTGCTATACAGAAGCATCTGCTTGGACTTATAAAGACTCTTCCCGATAGATCGTAAGATATCCGGGAAAGCTGAATGAAAATGCTTTTTACGATTCATCAGAAATCTTCCTTTAAATAACCACCTTCAAAAAACAGCGAAGAGTAACACCACTCTTCGCTGTTTTTCTGTATATATGCATCTCAGCCCCTAACCTCGGTATAGTAATATACCGCAAGTTGTGTCCTATCACGGAGCTCGAGCTTGTCAAGAAGGCTGCTTATATAATTCCGGACCGTTCCCTCGCCGAGGAAGAGCTGTCCTGATATTTCCTTGTTGCTAAGTCCCTTTGCAACGAGCTCCATTATCTCGCGCTCCTTATCGCTTATGCCATGGGCGTTGAAGTCATACTGCCCCTTGGGTACCATGAGCTCCGGCAGCTTTGTGATTATCTTTTCGCCGAACACGCTCTGACCTCGCATGACTGCTTCAAGCGCAGGTACTATTCCATCAAAATCCTGTTTGAGTATGTAACCCTTGGCTCCCATATTCAGCGCCTTGACTATATACTCGTCGTCGGAGAAGGTTGTAAGATAAAGGATACGCGCATCCGGGAAGTCGCGAAGTATCTCCTCCCCTGCTTCAAGTCCCGTCATGCCATCCATGCGTATATCCATAAGCATAACGTCAGGGGTATTGCTGCGATACAGCTCTATGGCTTCCCTTCCACTATGCCCCATAGCGGCAACGGTTACAGAACCCGAGCTTTCAAGTATGGTCTTAAGCGACAGAGCTACCAGCTTGTCGTCGTCTATTACTACTATGTTCATAATAACTCCTGTTTCTTATAATTAATTAGTGATCAATGTACCGGCTCATGTTATCATGTTTTTGGTATGGAAAGGAATATCCTGAACCCATTCGGTGAGGGCGTGAAGGTTATCCTTCCCTTAAGAGCCTCAGCACGGTCGGTCATATTCTTCAAGCCTATGCCGCTCTCCTTTATGACAGTGCAGCTACCGTTGTCCTCCATCACGAGCTGATAGAAGGCAGGGTGCTCACGGACTATTATGCTTATCCTGTCGCCGTTTGAATGTTTTGCAGCGTTGGAAAGTCCCTCCTTGACAATGCCTATGATACAGAGCTTGATATTGCCGGGCATAGTGTTGCTTACATCGCAGTCTAGCTCCACCGTGAACCTGCTGTCAACAGTGCTTATACTGTCGCATATTACCTTTTTTAGGTCTATGGAGTCGTCGTGGAGACCGTGGACACTTTCTCGGATACTAGTCATTGCGCTGTCAAGAGTGAAGCGTAGGCTTTCAAGGGGCTCCTTGAGCTGCTCGTCCTTGTTTATGACTATAAGGGCTCCGGATTGTAGTATCGAGCGTGTGAGCAGATGTCCAACATTGTCATGTATCTCACGGGCGATACGGTTGCGTTCCTTCATGGTTGCAAGATGTATCTCGTTGTCCTGAGCGTGAGCAAGACGGATATTCTGCTCGGAGAGCTGGCGGTTCTTGCCGGTAACCTCATCGCGGAGCTGTGTGAGCTTTTCCACGGTCTTTTCAAGTCCAGATATACGTGTATATATTATATAAGCCACTGCGGCAGCTGCCGCGGTTATGAGCAGCTGATTCGGCGACAGAACCTCCAGCTTAAATGCTATCGTCGCCGCAGGCAGTATAAGCCACCATTTCTTTTCCCAGAGTGCGTCGTAGAGCATCAGCGGCATTGTGCAGAAAAACAGTGGAAAAAAACCGCATAGGAACGTACTTGCACCTATCAGTACGTAAGCTGCAAGAGTGCCTGTGAGAAGCTGAACGGCAGCCGATACTGTTATCGCCGCAAGAACAGTGATGACAGGCGCAGTGAAGCTGTCTGTCAGCAACAGACCGATAGTACATATAGTAAGTATGGCAAGTTTATCAATAAGCCTGTTCAAACATGCACCTCCTAAAAACTTACCTTAGCCATTATGAAGCGGCAAAGCCGCTTCAACCGTCCTGAATTTAGTTCATGACAATAACCGTATAGAGACGGCTATCGGGGATATACCAATTATAAAACATCATTGCTTTTTTGTCAACAAAAAGCCGCCGCAGCTCCGTTGATATTCCGGAACTGCGGCAGCGCTGTCAGTTATTCCTCGCGTAGAGGACTGTTATCATTTTTCAGGGAGCTCGGTGATAAGATGAAGCAGATACCTCTGTATAGCGGCTGCGTCACCTGTTGTCATGCCGTCGTTTCCTGTAACGTCAGCGTTCTTTATTCCCTGAGAGGTTATACGCTTCTCATCCTTGCCGTTCTCACCGTACTTATCGGGATTCGCAAGTGCTTGCATAATGAGTACGGCATCTGAAAGATCCACCGTACCGTCACAGTTTACATCGCCTGCGCTGTAATTATCATCATTGTCCGTTGTTGTGGAGGTCGTCACGGAAGTTGTAACGGACGAGGTAGTTTTGGAAGAAGTTAAAGTCGTTGTCACAGTAGTGGTTGTTGTGGTCGTTACCGGCTTCGTTGTAGTAGTCGTTGTAATCGGCGGCTTTGAACTGCCGTCTGAGAGCTGACCGTAAACTATACCGCATCCTACTGTTGACATATACACCTTGCCGAATTCATCCATATCTCCTACAAGGTAGTTGCCGTTTCCAGTGCCTCCGTAGAGGTGATCGGTATTTATACATACCCATGTAGCGCCACCGTCTGTGGAGCGGTAGATACCCTCCTTGTCAGATTCATCGGGCTTACCGTAGATAAAGAGTGTATTGACTCCGCCTGACTTCTCGGGAGCTCCATAGCCCACGCACTTTGCGTAGAAAACATTGTCCAGCTTCTTTACCGTCTTGCCGCTGTCAGATATAAGATAAAGTCCGTACCAGCCAGCTGCCATTGCGATACTTCCGTTGCCAAGGTATGCCGGATCGCCTGTGTGGTCGCACATATCGTACTTGCATACCGTAGTCTCCGTGAAGGTAGCTCCGTAGTCGCTGCTTACCGCAAATGCATAGTGGGACTCCTCAAGAGTAGGCTCTGTCTTGGTCATATCCGATGACCAGTAATCGTTATGTGTGAGCACGGAAGCATAAACGGTTTTGGAATCCTTCGGATCAACAAGGGTGTATACTCCCTTTGTAGCTTTTATGCCTGTGCTTCCCTTCCATGTAGCGCCGAAGTCGTCGCTGTAAGATACACTGCCTGTGGTACTCGTATTTATTATCCTGTACTTGCCTGAGGAGAGCTCCGTTATAGAGAGCTTACCGCCTGTACATGCAGGCTTGAAGGACTTCCATGTCTTGCCGCGGTCAGTGGTATAGTAGCCGCTGCCTGTATTATTTCCGTCGCCGTTGGCAGTTCTTGCCCACACATCAGTATTCTGAGGGCATACCGCAATAGCTGAGGTGGAGCCCATATTCGGCTGATATTGCAGACCTATCTGGTCTACCGCCTCATGCACGAAGCCGTCATAGTCACCGATAGCCGAAAGGTCGAGACCGTCTGCCGTGCTGACGAAATCAAGAGATACAACCTCCTCTATACCGTCCGGGTGGAATGTGAATGTAGGAAGCTTGTCCTCACTGGTGCTCCAAAGATTCTCACAAATAAATACCCCGTTTCCTGATGTTATGAACATCCTGTCGGAGTTTCTCGGGTCAGTAACTACCGTACCCGACCAGTGTATAGCCTTGTCGCGTATCCATGAATAGCCGCCGTCCTGTAAGTAATTGGAAATAAGAGGTTGCTCCCAGCCTTTTGTCTTTCCGGGAGTAAAGTTCTCCCAGGTCTTGCCACCGTCGAAAGAGCGAAAATACTGGTCGCCCCATGCGGGGCCATGCTCCTCAGTCCAGGGCTCCCACTCCTGATCCTTCCAGCTTCCGCAGGTGCCTGCGATAAGGTGGTCGGGGTTTTGAGGATCAGCCCATACGGATCCGTAGCCAGCATCGGGAGAGAGCAGATTCGTAACTGTACCAGTCTTCGGCGAAAAACGGTAAGCGCCGCCGGAAGCACCATTAAAGGCAAGTCCTGCGATATAGGAAATAAGCAGGTCACCGTTTGAATCAAGGTTTATACGTGATGGGTATACATCTGTGGGGAGGTCCTTGCTGAGTACCGAGAACTTATCGTCATTTGTACTTGCAACATGGACGTTTGCCACGCCCTTTATGGAAGTTCCTACATATACCTTTCCGCCTGTAATTGCAATATTCGCAACGCCGTTCTGGTAGTTGTAGGCTTCATCGGTTATGGATCTAGCCATATTGCTGGTCCATGTAGGCCATTTCGTAGTCTTGGTGAAAAGACCGAGGTCGTCGTAACCTGTAACGGGCTCCCATGTCTCGCCGCCGTCTATTGACTTGATAAGCGCCGATTTGGATTTCTCGTCAGAGGTAACGTCACCGCCTGCATATATCACCTTCGGGTTATCGGGATCTACAGCAATAGATTCTCCGCACTGTCTGCCGTCTCCGTTACCCATTACCTTTATGAGCTTGGTGACGTCTATCTCTTTCATGGTTTTGCCACCATCAGTGGTCTTGAATATAACTGTCTTTTCGTTTGAGAAGTAAGCGCAGCCGCAAAGGAAATAAACCGTATCATCGTCGGTAGGATCTATTGCCATAGCGTCAACGCTGAGGAGACCGCGGTCTGCGTCGGTGATGAAGCCAAGGAGCTGTTCCCAGCTTTCGGTATCATAGTTGTACTTGTAAGCGCCGCCTACGTCTGTACGGGCATACATTACCTTCTTGCCTGTGACGATTCCAGAAACGAAACCTCCTCCGCCTATTTTGAGGGTGCCCCATTCCATTTTGTCGGCAATGCTTGCGGACGCTGCTGCCGCAGAATTCCTGCCGGGCTCCGTAGTGCCTGAAACGGAGGAACAGCCAGCGCAGATTGAGAGGGCGCAAAGACCTGCCAGAGCCTTATTCAATGCTTTCATTGTAATTTTCCTTTCTGTTTATGTATTTTAATATCCTGATTCCCAATTTCTTATCCGTGCCTGTTTTCAACTTGATTTTATCATTTCAGATATTCGGTGTCAAGGGATTTGCACCGTTATGACACTATAGGACATAATAAGAATACTATTTTGCAGAAGTCAAAAATGAACATTTCTTTAAGCCGCTGCACAGGAACAAAAAAAGAAATATATCTTTTTGGGCAGCGAGGGTAAGCAAATGCTTGCGTAATTGCTCTGAACCACACAAATTGTAATTTAAAAAAAATTGCGCAGCCTTATAGGCTGCGCGAAACGTTGAGCAATGAAACATATGACATCTGAAGATTCTTTTTTCTAACACCGCCCGTATTCCGAACGGAGAGGATCTGCAAAAAGTAGAGAAGGAGACACCACAGCCCGTTGTGGGCGGCAAGGCGGGCCGCACCATAACTGTTTCCCCCCAGTTCCTTCGACTGTAGCGTCTGAACTCCTTATCTACATTCACGATATATTAATCTCATATCCTATGTTCATTCTATCACAGCCTGTTCCACACGGTTCAACAAAAAATTTACATATTTTTTATGACATAAAATGCCTTTTTTCATCAATTTTAAGCCTTTTGTGCAGAATCAACAGCTTTGAGACATAAAAATTTTTGAAAATCCACACAAAAATTGGTCGTAAATTTCTTTACAAACAGTGCAGAATGTGATATAATGATCTTATATATTCAGATCATTTCTTTGGAGGATCATTCCGTGGAAATAGTTTCAGAACTAATCAAGAGTTATTTTTTATCATTTGCACTTATTTTAGGCATTATCATAATGCTTCTTGAAAACCGCAAGGAGCGCCCTCAAGGTACGGATCATATAATCGTCATAGTTGTTGTGCTCTCCCTCATCGTTCTGAATAAGGCAGCGGACGATCTTTTCAGGTGGACACTGTACGATGATACAAGGAACTATACCGACGACGCCGCTATGACACTGATGTATATGCGTTCCGCGCTGGAGCACATACTCTTTCCGCTTATCGCATATATAGAGCTGTTGCTTATAGTACCAGTAAAAAAGAAATATGTATTCTTCCTGCCTGAGCTGATCTGTATTATCGCGGAATCTGTAAATCTTGGAAAGCCAGGCATAATATTCAGCTATAACAAGCACCTCGATTATGTAGACGGTCCTCTCATGCTGCTCCCCTATTTTGTGGGTATGATATATCTGCTGCTGCTCATGAGGTACTCTATACTCTTCATCAAGGAAAAGGAAATGAGCAAGGGCGTTACGGTGATATTCATAGTATTCCTTACCCTTGCGGAATGTTATCTTGAAGCAGCATACATAGTTGTGGACGTTATGGACGAGATAGTCGCCCTGGACGTTATAATATACTACTTTTACCTCGTTGCCATTTATCAGAGCGAGATGAAGATAAAGCTCAGGACAAGCGAGCTGGAGCTGGAGCGAAGCAAGCGTATGCTTATGCTCTCACAAATACAGCCCCATTTCATGTACAATTCACTTACGTCCATAACCTATCTTTGCGACAAGGATGCTTCACAAGCAAAGAGAGCCCTGATAGACTTCTCCAAGTTTCTCAGAAAGAACCTCGAAGCTATGACAAACAAAAACATTGTCCCAATAAAGGAAGAGCTGGAGCATACACAGGTCTATCTTTCCCTTGAAAAGATAAGGTTCGGCGATGATCTTGATATCATATTCGATGTAAAGGACAGCGACTTTTCTGTGCCGGTGCTGACAGTGCAGCCCCTTGTGGAGAATGCTGTAAAACACGGTATAAATCGCTCTGAGAGTGGCTGCGGTACGGTCTGCATATCCACTGAGGAAACAGATAGCTTCCACAAGGTTATAATAAAGGATGACGGTGGCGGCTTCGACGTGGAGTCCTTAAACAATCTGGACGAAGGACATATAGGTATCTCGAACGTTCGCAAGCGTCTGCTTGACGAATGCGGCGGCGAGCTGATAATAAAAAGCGCTCCCAACGAGGGAACTGAGTGTACTATTCTTATCCCAAAGGAGAATCACTATGAAAATTCTGGCAATTGACGATGAAAGATTTGCATTACAGCTTCTTGTAGATACGCTTCACAAGGTCTGCCCCGAGGCGGAGATAGTATCATTTCGCCGCCCCTCACAGTTCATGGAGTATGAGGATAAGGAGCCCTTTGACGCAGCTTTTCTCGATATCCGCATCGGTCAGATGTCGGGCATACAGGTGGCTATAGAGCTGAAAAAACATTCTCCCATGTGCAATATAGTCTTTGTCACGAGCTATTCTGAATACGCTTTTGCGGCTATACAGATGCGTCCCAGTGGCTATATAATGAAGCCCTACACGGAAGAGGATATCCGCAACGAGTTTAATAATTTCAGATATTCTCCTCAGCCTGAAGACAAAAACAGCGACAAGCTCAAGATACGCACCTTCGGCAACTTCCGCGTCTTCGGGAAGGACGATGTTCCGCTCAAATTTTCAAGGACTATTTCCAAGGAAATATTCGCGTATCTTATAGACCAATGCGGCTATCCCGTAACGAGCAAGGAAATAGCGGCAGACGTTCTTGAGGTAGAAGACTTTGATCGTCCTACCTCCAAGAAGGTATCGCAGTACGTTTCCGACCTTATAAAAGATATAGAGAACGCAGGCTTCCACAATGTAATAATCAAACAGAACCGCCAGATACTTGTGAATAAGGAGGCGGTGGACTGTGACCTCTACGACCTCTTTGCAGGAGATACAGCCGCTTTCAGCACCTATCACGGCGAGTACATGATAGACTATTCGTGGGCTGAGATAAGCGACTCTGCCGAAAGGATAAAATCCCTCGGATACAAGTTCTGAGCTGTAAAGTATAACTATCCTAAATATAGGGGGGGCGATGTCAACGCCCCCCTTTTAATCATTACCTGAGCTTAAGCTCTGTGTCCGCCTATCTGCTGATTGCGTGATATCGCAGTAGCTCCGGTGCAGAGGTTAGTTCCGCGGAGCACCGCGTTCTTGCCATATTTCTCCTTCATTCTCAGCACAGCAAGCTGTAAGCTCTGCTCACGGTGAAGTTCCGCATTTTCCGCATTTCTGCGGCGCTCGTCCTCCTCAGGGTCAGTAAAGAAGTCCAGCTGGCGTTGCTCCTCCTGTACTTTCTCCGCCGGCACTACCCTGTTCGCGCATACGGTTATCCTGCGTATAAGCAGTATATCATCGGTGATATGGTCAAAGAGCTCCATAGCCGCCTCTGTTATCAGCTTTGCAGAGGAAACGGGAGCCCTGAGGTTTATTGTACCATGAGCGTGTACAGGCACAGGTCTGCCATAATGGTCAAGGGATACTTTTCCAGTGTACCGCTCCGCTATATAGTCCCTGCGGAGATTCTCCGCATCGTAGCCGACGGTTATAGTGAGTTGATCTGAAACGAGTCCCCTTCCCACGAGGTCAAGTGAGAGCATATCTGCCATTTCCCATGTTATCAGTCTTGCAGTACTGTTTGGAGTTGCCTCCTGCAATACCTGTCCTGAGCTTATACTACTGTTCTCTGGGCGGTAGCTTTTTATATCCGCTATGGTACACGACTCCCAGCCCCATGCATGGTCTATAAGTAGCTCAGCGTTCACGCCGAACATTCTGTAGAGGGCCTTTTCGCCGAATTCCGTGGCAGACATACGTGCTATATCCCCCATAGTGAAAACACCGCAGCGTTCCAGTCTGCCGGCATATCCCTTTCCAACACGCCAGAAGTCCGTAATAGGACGATGCCCCCACATAAGACGGCGATAGGACATTTCGTCAAGCTCGGCTATACGCACTCCATTTTCATCTGCAGGCATTTTCTTTGCAACTATATCCATAGCTATCTTGCAGAGGTAGAGGTTTGTGCCTATCCCTGCGGTAGCGGTTATGCCCGTACTTTTCAGCACATCACGTATCATGGTCATAGCGAGCTCCCGGGCGGTCATGCCATAGGTTTTCAGATAGGCAGTAGCGTCGATGAATACCTCGTCTATGGAGTATACATGTATATCCTCCGGAGCCACGTATTTCAGGTATATCTGGTATATCCTCGTGCTGTAGGCTATATAGTGAGCCATTCTCGGAACTGCAACTATGTATGACAACTTAAGGGAAGGATCGGCTTTAAGCTCGCTGTCTTTGAATGACTCTTCACGGAAGCGTCTTCCCGGAGCCCTGTATTTACGTCCTGCGTTGACCTCTGCCGTCCTTGCTACGACCTCAAAAAGCCTTGGCCTGCCTGGCACTCCATAAGCTTTCAAGGACGGCGATACTGCAAGGCATATAGTCTTTTCAGTGCGGCTCTCGTCTGCGACAACAAGATTTGTATCGAGAGGGTCAAGCCCCCTCTCTGCACATTCCACGGAGGCATAAAACGACTTAAGATCAATTGCTATATATTTTTTTTCCATAAGCCTCCTCCTATCGAATGTATGTTCTGATTTTATTATACTACTGCATCTCCACAATGTCAATACTTTCAAAAAAAGAAAATACGTTTCTTTTTTGTGCTTTTTTGCTTAGCACATTTCTCCCAATTTATAGCATAATATTGCTATATCATACTGTATCATACAATAAAAATTACTGTTGATTGGCTATTATCCACAAAAAAATTGATTAAATGCCTTTCAAGTACTTACATTAAGGTTAATTGACACTTTCTATCACAAATGATATAATTTTAATATAGGACTTTAGCAGATCACACATTCAAAAAAGATCTTTCGAACACGACAGTAATATCCAAATATATCTACAGGCGCCGGCAAGCGCATACCATATAACTGATACCATACAGTGTATAGTCCTGACTACTTTCATAGGGAGATGTGTAAACATGAATCAGGATTCAATATCCTTCGACCTTGGCTGTAATTTTGATTACAAGCTGTTCGATGTCGTTGATCAATACGACAAGAAACACGCCATAACAAGCTTTTTCGGAAAACTAAAATATGATGGTCTTCCAGGAGGCCGTACAGCTTCAATCATTCCTGACTTTTCAATGGATCAGCTTGCTGATTACGTAAAGGAATGTCAGAAGCGCGATATAACCTTTAACTATCTTATCAACCCTCTTTCAATGGATCAGAACGAGATAGACCCTGTAATGGGCAAAAAGATACGTGAATTCATACACACCATGTATGATATGGGTATCAAGGCTTTCACCCTCAATTCTCCTATACTCATAAAGTACGTAAAGAGAGAATTCAAGGACGCCTTCGTAACTCTCGGTCTTTACGCATATCCTACAACTATTCAGCATATAGAGTACTGGCGCAACTGGGGCGTTGACGAGATTACTCTCGACCACTGCTTCAACAGAAGGTTCGATCTTCTCAGACAGCTCCTGACACAGTATAAGGATACAGACTTCCA
>NZ_JAGCFH010000198.1 GCF_017650195.1 Ruminococcus sp.
GTCAGTTTTGGGTTTGTGCAGTTTTACAACAGTATCATTTTTGTGCTAAAAAAATAAACTCGCTCAGAATCGGCGTAATTATAGGAAATTCTTAATTGCTTTTTTGTTCTGATAAAAATTTAAACACGAACAGTACAACTTTATAGACGAAATATAAACAAATTAAATTAATACATTTGTTAATATATTATTAATGTAAAATATTATATTATTTTTAGCAATTTAGTGCTAATTTCGAGCAATATAATCAATTGAACTTCCTCCCCACATAGTCTATAATACAATTGTTGGCAGAAGAATGTACCGAAAAATCGGCTCTTCTACCACCACATAATAATGTTAAAATATATTATGTGTCCTGTAACAAAATCGGCAATTATATCCTGTGTTGCTTGATCCGGTTTTAAACTCCGCCGGAACTCATATCCAACCATCCAGTTTTAGTATACTTCCGACTATTCACAACTGTTATTAAACATTAATGCCTATAATATGTTTAATCGCCTAAAGCAGTTTAATGACGCTTGAAACATCTGAGCAGTCGAGACAGCAATGCAAACAGGTATATGGCACTTCGGATTATGTGCCCGCCGTAACTGACATTCGTGTATAGAGGGTGCATGGATGTCGCCCGATAGCGACCTTGATTGGCTTTTGAGAGGGTGTCAATGAAGGTCGTTATTCTTTTGCTTTTTAGTTCTATACCATAAAAAAGGCTGCCTTAGGGCAGCCCATTTTCCTTTTATACAGCTTATTTTCCGACTTTTGTCTTGAGTTTTCTGAGAGTATAGCCCTCATTCACCTTCATAACACCTCTGTCGATTGCAAGAGCATAGTCAGGAACATCTCTCGTAACAGTTGTTCCAGCAGCAGTATATACAGCCTTTCCAAGCTTTACCGGAGCTATTAGGTTGGTATTGCAGCCTATGAAACAGTTGTCACCGATAACACAGCGGCTCTTTGAAACACCGTCATAGTTGACAGTAACTGTTCCGCAGCCGATATTAACACGCTTTCCTATGTCACTGTCCCCCACGTAGGCAAGATGAGCGATAGCCGTCTTTTCACCGATAGTAGAGTTCTTTATCTCCACAAAATCGCCTATCTTTGCATCTGACCTGATAAGGCTGTCAGGACGTATATGTACGTAAGGTCCTATCTTTACACTGGATTCTATGACAGAATCGTAAGCTTGTACAGTATTTAGGCTAACATCGTCACCTACCCTGCAATTGTCGACTACCGTATTTGGTCCGATAACGCAGTTTTTGCCGATAGACGTATTTCTTCTCAGTATAGTGTTTGGAAGTATCTCGGTTCCGACGCCTATCTCAACACCGCGCTCTATGATAACTCCGTCTATGCAGGTAAATTCCACACCATTCTCAAGGTGCTTATTTATAACAGCCATTCTCGCATAGGTATTTAGCTCAAGAAGATCCTTCCTGTCGTTGGCACCCTTAATTATATCAGCATTATCCGACTTAAAAGCACCTGCGTTCTTGCCCTCCGATATAGCAATGGAAACTGTATCCGTAAGGTAGTATTCCTTCTGTGCGTTATTGTTATCCAGCTTGCCGAGAAGCTCCACAAGGTCAGCAGTCCTGAACCAGTAGGCACCTGAATTGACTTCTTTAACAGCCTTCTGCTCCTCGGTAGCGTCCTTTTGCTCAACAATGCCGCTGATTCCGTTCGCGCTGCGTATTATCCTTCCGTAGCCGAAGGGCTCCTCTAGCTCAGCGGTAATAACCGTTACTGCATTCCCCTGCTGCTCATGCACTGCAAGGGAATTTTTTATCGTCTCCTCGTCGATAAAAGGAGCATCGCCACAAAGCACGAGAGTATTGCCGCTCTTGTCGTTTTCGAGGAAGGGTATCGCCTGCTGTACCGCATGACCTGTTCCCAGTCTATCAGCCTGAAGAACAGTCGTATATTTTTTGCCGAGATACTCATCTATCATCTCTCCCTTGAAGCCCTTAACCACACATATGTCAGCAACTCCTGCTGCTTCGCAGGCAGTGATGACCCAGTGCAGCATAGGCTCTCCGAGAACTCTGAAAAGGGGCTTGGGCATATCAGCCTTCATGCGCTTACCCTGTCCGCCCGCCAATATAACAGCTTTATTCATATTTTTCCCTCCTGTATTTGTCAAAGAGACTTATTCCTGAGACACAGGCTCTGTCTGTTCCTCCTGGCGCTCCATATCCAAGATACTCTCCTCCGAGGCAGGTATAACCTTCCAGCCGGAGCCTTCGATCATTATCACAGAGACCGGATCCGTAAATGTGCTCTTCTCGCCGTTAACCTCAGCATCGACGGTGATATCGAGACAATAGCCATCAGTAACACTGTAGCTTGCTGATTTTATCTGAAGGTTCTCAGCAAAGGAATCATAATAATTCTTGGATATCCTGATAGCTTCTCCTCCCAGCTTGTAACAGTTTTCTGTGCTGAAGCTGCTGAGCTTTCCGCCCGCGCTGCTGCTTATTGCAACTGCGAACTGCTGCTTTACGCCAAATTTTTCAATAGCATCAAGCATCTCATCAGGGAACATACACTTTATCATGGTGTCCACGTCGCCTGTAGCGCTGCTCTCAGTAAAATTCCTTACCACCTTTTCCGCTTCGGCAGGAAGAGAAGCCGGGGCCTTTCCCTGTGCCGGTCCCACCATTGATGGATCGTATGAAACCGCCTGTGTCGTAGTAGGCTGTACAGTAGTTTCGGAGCTGTCAGTGCCGCTGCTCTTTTCACTGCATGACACAGAGCATAAAACAGCCGCGCAAACAAGTATCATCGACTTTGATATTTTCATGGAACAGAAATCTCCTTTCATAACACTCATACACATATTTTTGCACACTTTGACCGCAAATGCAAGTCTTTTTTGTTAAAAAAGCTCCGCTTTGTTGATTTTTGTACAAATAAAGTTATTTAAACGGCTTAAATTTGTCATCACATATATGGTATTTTTTTCTTGGATGTGTTATAATAGATGTAACTCGGATAATGCCCCAAAGGAAATTGTCCGGTAATGTAAAAAATGGAGGTATACACCAATGGCAAATAAGTATTGTTACCTTTTCTCAGAGGGTAATGCCAACATGAGAGAGCTTCTCGGCGGTAAGGGCGCAAACCTTGCTGAGATGACAAACATCGGTCTCCCTGTTCCTCAGGGCTTCACTATCACAACAGAGGCTTGTACTCAGTACTATGAGGACGGCGGAATCTCTGACGAGATCATGGCTGAGATCAACGAGTATATCGTTAAAATGGAAGGAATCACAGGCAAGAAGTTCGGTGACAAGGAGAATCCCCTCCTCGTTTCTGTTCGTTCAGGCGCAAGAGCTTCAATGCCCGGTATGATGGATACAATCCTTAACCTCGGTCTCAACGAGACAGTTGTTAATACTATCGCTGAAAAGTCAAACAACCCCAGATGGGCTTGGGACTGCTACAGAAGATTCATCCAGATGTATTCTGACGTAGTTATGGAAGTTGGTAAGAAGTACTTCGAGGAACTCATCGACCAGATGAAGGCTAAGAAGGGTGTAACTCAGGACGTTGAGCTTGATGCTAACGACCTCAAGGAGCTTGCAGGTCAGTTCAAGGCTGAGTACAAGGCTAAGATCGGCAAGGACTTCCCCGACGATCCCAAGGAGCAGCTCATCGGTGCTATCAAGGCTGTATTCCGTTCATGGGACAACCCCAGAGCAAACGTTTACCGTATGGACCACGATATTCCCTACAGCTGGGGTACCGCAGTTAACGTACAAATGATGGCTTTCGGTAACATGGGCGACGATTGCGGAACCGGCGTTGCTTTTACCCGTA
>NZ_JAGCFH010000199.1 GCF_017650195.1 Ruminococcus sp.
AGGAATAAAGAAGGGAACATTCTCATGGCTTTCATACAAAAACCTCAGCAAAGTCATGCTGAGGTTTTTGTAGTATTTACTGGTGTATAATATTTCCGCATTAACGGGACGTCTGGGATTTTATACCTTATTGTATAAGGCTGTATGCTATCTCAACGGCTTTGTTCTTCTGGTCGTCGGTTTCGGGGTCCTCGTTTGCTAGGGTTAGGTCGGGAGCTATGCCCACTCCGTCATAGCAGTCGGAAAGCGAGGTCTTGTACCTTGCGACTGTAAGGATTACAGCACCGTTCTTGTTAAATTCTGTTGTTTCTTGCATAACGCCCTTTCCGTATGTCTTTTCACCTATGAGATAGGCGCTAGCGAAGTCCCTCAGTGAAGCAGCAAAAAGCTCTGCTGCGCTGGCGGTATTCTTGTTCACAAGCACAACCATTGGTATATCGAGCATGGTCTCGTCAGAGTATACGATAGTCTCGCTGTGACCATCCTTGTATTCTGCCGTGGCGATAACGCCCTCTGGCAGAAGGGGATCTAAGCACTCGGATAGCGAAGGAACTATTCCACCGCCATTGTCGCGGACGTCAAATATCAGCGCACGGACGCCGTTTGAGGTAAGTCTTTCGAGAGCGTTCATGAACTGTTGGGGAGTATTCTTCTTAAAGCCTGTAACCTTTATATATCCAACATACTCGCTTATCATTTCTCCTGTTACGCTTATTTCCTCTATGGAACGGCGTGTGAAAGTGTAGTCCTTATCTACGCCGCCGCGGCGTACAGTAAGTCTTATCTCAGAACCCTCGGTACCGCGCATTGCTTCAACGGATTCGTCAAAGCCCACGGATAGCACGCTGACACCATCTATAAGGGTTATGATATCTCCTACCATGAGACCAGCCTCTGTGACAGGGGAATCCTGTATCATGCCTGCGATGCGGATATATCCGCTCTCGTCCTCGGTAAGGGTAAGTCCGAGACCTACGAGCTGTCCTGCGCCCTCGTTCTGCTCGGTAAGATATTCCTCCTCTGAGAGGTATTTGGAATACTTGTCGCCAAGTCCAGATATATAGCCCTTAAGGATACCGTCGTTGAGCTCGCTTTCGTCGATATCGCCGAGGTAGTGCTCACGGACGTAGGAGTCTAGAGTCTGGAGGGAGTTGTATTTCTTTCCCTTTTCACTTACGTCTACTACGGTCTTATTGAAGCTTTGCAGCGAGAAAAATGAGGTCAGTATGAACGTGACAGCGGAAGCTATAGCAATAAGGCTCAGAGCGAGCCCGAGACTGATCTTCTTATTCATATTATCATCGCTTTCTGACAAAAATTCGGGCAGTTGCGCGAACTGCCCTTATTTTATGGTATTTTATTGTATGACGGATTTATACATAATTGGATGGGTTGACTCTTACTCCGTTCACACGTATCTCAAAGTGGAGATGATCGCCTGTTGACCATCCTGTGGAACCTATGTAGCCGATAACATCACCCTGGTTCACGTACTGTCCCTGAGAAACGGCAGCACTTGCAAGGTGACCGTAAACAGTGGAGTAAGTCTCATCGTGTGATATGATAACGTAGTTGCCGTAACCACCACCGCAGCCGCAGCTACCTTGCTTAGCATAATCATGATTGCAGCCGTTATATACGTATATGACCGTACCAGCGCGTGAAGCACAGGCGCATCCTCCGTGGATACCGGCGTCGCCAATATCAATTCCGCCGTGGAAGCTACCCCATCTTTCGCCATAGCCGCTGGTTATAAGGTAGTAACCTGGCGCCGGCCATGCGAATCCGGAAGCACCGGGAGTAGGTATGTATGAGGGCTGGGAACTGTAGGAGGGAGTATAGGTCTGTGATGCAGCCTGCTGTGCAGCAAGTCTTGCTGCCTCTTCTGCCTCGCGGCGTTGCTGCTCTGCGATTATATCCTGTATCTGCTGCTCAAAGTCGGCTTTATCCTGCTCGTATTTGCTGATATCACCTGCCAGCATCTGTTCCTCTAGAGCAAGTCTGTCGATGATCTCCTGAGTCTGAAGTGACTTTTCATTGAAGATCTCATATTCAGCCTTTTTATCGGCTTCTTTTGCTTCAAGCTCCTTTTCCTTCATTTCCTGAGTGAGCTTTTCGGTCTGAAGAGATGCTTTGTCCTCTTCCATTTTGTCGATATCGGCAAGAATGTCGTTTATGAGTTGCTCGTCATAGGAAGCGATACGGTTTACCATTTCAACTCTTGAAATCATATCGTAGAAGCTGGAAGTACCTACTACTACTGAGGCGAGGTTGTCGTTTCCGGAGATATACATTTCACAGAGACGCTTCTTGAAGCGTTCAATCTTATTGTCAATCTCCTGATCCTGTGCTGCTATTGAATCCTCAAGGGAGGTGATATTACTTTTTGTTTCCTCGATGTCCTCTTTTATGCTTGCAATTTCATTGGCGAGGATAGTGAGGTTATCCTTTATAACGTCTATCTGCTGCTTAAGTACAGCCTGATATTGCTCCTGCTCTGCCTTGTTGCTTGCAAGAGCATCGAGCTGACCTTGAAGCTCCTCAATCTGAGAATTGTTTTCGTTTATTTTTTCCTGAAGCTCAGCGATACTGAGCGCAGCGACTTTTTCCGTTCTTTCACCTGACAACAGGGGAGAGCCTGTCATTACTGCCATTGATAATGCAGAACAGGTCACAAAAGATATTACCTTCTTGAAAATGCTTAGATTTTTCATAATAAAGCTGCTTGCCGGAGAATTGGTTCAAAAGCTGAGCTCCGGCAGCACACTCCTTTCATAAAATAATCATATTATTCGTACGGACATTCATATCATACATCGATATGCTTTCTTGTGCTTATTACGCTGCCGAGGGCTCCTATAAGGGAACCAGCCACAAGGTAGCCGAGTACAACGTAAAGTCTGATCTTATCAAATGGGATAAGACTGCCCACGCCAAATGTATTCATGAGCATACCCTGCTCTGTGAGCATATTATATACCGAGCGGTAGACCGCCCATGTTATGAAGTAAGCGCCTGCACCGGCAAAGAAGCCTGTTACCATACCTTCTACGAAGAAAGGCATACGTATGAACGCATTGGTCGCGCCGACGTACTTCATTATCTGTATCTCCTCACGACGGGCAAAAACGCTTGCCTTTGTGGTGTTGGAAATTATTATCATTGATACTACTGCAAGAGCCAGTATCACGGCACCTGCTATGATAGAGACTACCTTCCTGAGCTCCCTGAGGAACTCTGCTACTTGAGGTGAAGCGGAAGCGCTCTGGATATTCTGTATAGCGCTTATCTGCGCTGTGGTATCTGATATTTGGTCGGTATTTTTGACGGTAACGCTGAAGCCGTCCGGCATAAAGCTTGCGTCAGAGCCGATATATTCGCTGAATATCTTTTCTGCATTGGGGAGGCTTGCCTTCTGTCTTTCGAGAGCCTCCTCCTTTGAGATGAATTTGATTGTTGCAACGTTGGGGACGGCCTTTATGGCTTCCTCTGCTGCAGAATTTTGTTCATCGGTAGTGCCATTCTCCATTATTACAACTACCTCGTTCTGACTTCCGAGACCCTTTATCATAGAATTGAGGTTGATGTAAAAGAGACCTGCTACTCCGACGAGCAGGAGAGATATAAGCAGTACGCAGAAGGTAGCGAACGCCATCATCTTATTCTTCCATATATTTTCCACGCCCTGATCGGCGAGATATTTGACACCGCTTAGTTTCATTCCGCACCTCCTTCTGTCTTTTCCGAAAGTGCGGCGAGGAGCTGTTCGGGAGTTTCCTCATCCGGTATTTTGGGAAGTTCCTGAGTTATATCTACATCAATATTCTCCGCAACAGGCTTCATAAGCTCTTTTTCAGCCTGTTCCGGCTCGGGGATACCGCCTATTGCTGATATTATATCGTCAGCTGACATATCCTCTATTGGGAGCTCTGCGGCTTCGCCTGTATTTTCGCTTCCTGTTATGCTGTTGATCTGCTCGGCTTCGCTTATGGCTTCCGCCACAGCTTCTGCCGGCACCTCCGCGTTCATATCGGCAAGGAGCTCGTCGCCCGTACCTGTTATTACCTCATCGAAAACTATCTCGCCTTCGGTGATATTGATTATGCGTCCGCCGAAGTGGCGAACAAGGTCATGCTCGTGAGTTACCATGAGTATGGTGGTGCCCTGATCGTTTATGCCCTTGAGGAGCTCAACGATTTCATAGGAGAGCTCGGGGTCGATATTACCCGTAGGCTCGTCTGCGATTATGAGCTGGGGGTCGTTTACCAGCGCTCTTGCAATAGCTACACGCTGCTTTTCACCACCAGAAAGTTCGTCCGGATAAGAATTAGTCTTAGCATGAAGTCCCACAAGACTTATAACATAAGGCACTCTTTTTCTTATATACTTGATCGGAGCATCAATAACTCTGAGAACGAAAGCAATGTTCTCATACACGGTCATTGACGGGATCAGCCGGAAATCCTGGAATACAAAGCCGAGAGTGCGGCGAAATTCCGGTATCTTCCTTTTTTTTAGCTTGTTGAGATTATAGCCGTTTACGGTCACTACGCCGCTTGTTGCGTCTATTTCCTTGAGCAGAAGCTTTATCATGGTACTTTTGCCCGCACCTGATGAACCTACCACGAATGCAAAGTCGCCGTCGTTTATCTTCAGGCTGACATTGTTAAGAGCATCAACGCCGCTGGAGTAGGTCACGGATACGTTTTTAAGTTCTACCAAAGTGTTACACCTACCTTAGTCTGTAAAAAGGGCGGACTAAGCCGCCCGAAGTTCCATATATGCCGTGACGGCTTTTATCAGAACTTTACAGGATTAGCAGACAGGTACTTCTTTACCATGAGTGCGATCTTGAAAATTATAGCGTGATCGAATTCACGGAGATCAAGACCTGTGAGCTTTTTAATCTTTTCAAGTCTGTACACAAGAGTATTTCTGTGTACGAAGAGCTTTCTTGATGTTTCTGAAACGTTGAGGTTGTTCTCGAAGAACTTCTGGATAGTGAAGAGCGTCTCGTGGTCGAGAGACTCGATGCTGCCTACCTTGAACACCTCGTGGAGGAATGTCTCGCAGAGAGTTGTTGGGAGGTGATAGATAAGACGTGCGATACCTAGGTTGTCGTAGCTTACTATTACCTTGTCTGTATCAAATACCTTGCCGACCTCAAGAGCCATTTGAGCTTCCTTGAAGGAGCGTGCAAGATCCTTTACGCCTACAACGGCTGTACCGATACCTACGTTTACTCTTGTGTAGAACTCGCTACTGAGAGTATCAGCGATAGAGCGTGCGAGCTTTTCGAGATCCTTTGAGTCAACAGTGCTCTTGAGCTCCTTGACTAGAACGATATCTGTCTCTGTGATATTGAAGACAAAGTCCTTGTTCTTGTCAGGGAAGAGGTTCTGTATAACGTCGTAAGCGGAGATATCATTAGCGGAGATTATTCTGATAAGGAATACGGCTCTGCTTATCTCTGCGTTGAAGTGGAGCTCTCTTGCCTTGATAACTATATCTCCGGGGAGAACGTTATCAAGTATGACATTCTTGATGAAATTGTTTCTGTCGTACTTTTCATCGTAGTACTGCTTGATATTTGAGAGTGCGATAGCGAGTATGCTTGCATACTTTGCAGCTGCGTCGTCAACACCCTCTACAAAAACCGCATAGTCGGGCTTTACTCTTGAGCCGAAGGGCTTATAGGTGAAGCCGTCGCGGATGAAGATGTCGTGTGAATCGCTGAGGTCGAGTGAAACGAACTCATTTGTTGTGCCTACACGTGAAAGGTCGCTGCAGGCAATGATTGTTGCGGTCTCATCTACTACGCCAATGGTAGCGTCGATGGAATCACGCATCTGATGAACTAAACCCTGAAATAATCTGTTGGACATGATTTACATCCTTTCTCTTAATAAAGATCTTATTTTGAGCGGACCTTCAAGGAGTTTGAGAGGAGATAATATCTCCGTAACATATTACAAATTGTAACACATTTTTACTCTCAATTTGTTAACAAACTGTTAACTCTCGTCCGAAGGCTCACAAACGTGGCTTATGAATGTGTTGATTTTTGTTAAAAATTGCCAAATCGGGCAAAAACTTTGTAACCGAAATGTAATTTTTACATTTTCTCGGGACGGTCGATATTCAGTATCTCCAGAGCATTCCTGAGAGTTTGGCGTACTGCAACGCAGAGGAGTATACGAGCGTCCATGAGCTCCTTTGTTTCTGCGTTCTTTACGCTGCAGGCGTCGTAGAATCGGTGGAAAAGAGTAGCCAAATCTACCGAATACTTTGTGATCTTTGATGGATCATAGCTCTTAGCCGCAAGGTTTATCTCTCCGGGGAGGGAGGCAAGGTGGCGTATGAGCTCAATCTCACGTGGATTGTAGAGAAGATCTAGGTCGGCGGACTGCGGTATCTCAACACCCTCCTCACTGAGGTTCCTCAGGAGGCTGCATATCCTTGCGTGGGCGTACTGAACATAGTAGACAGGGTTCTGTGAGGATTTCTCAATAGCGAGGTCAAGGTCGAACTCAAACTGGGAATTTGCCTCACGAAGATTGAAGAAGAAACGAGCTGCATCAATCGGTATCTCATCAAGGAGAGTTACAAGGGTTATCGCCTTTCCGCTTCTCTTTGAGAGCTTTACTATCTCGCCGTTACGGACCAGCATTACCATTTGCATGAGTACTACGTCCAGCTTTGTCTCGTCAACGCCGAGAGCGTTGAGAGCAGCTTTAAGTCTCGGGACGTAGCCGTGGTGGTCAGCTCCGAGGACATTTATCGCCTTGTCGAAGTTTCTGGTTACCAGCTTGTCATAGTGGTAGGCGATATCTGGTACGATATATGTGTAAAGACCGTTGCTTCTTTTTAATACGAAGTCCTTGTCAAGGCCATACTCTGTAGCTTTGAACCATATTGCACCGTCCTGCTCATAAGCTTTTCCAACTTCCATGAGCTTGTCGACGACCAGCTTTGTCTCGTTCTTTGCGTGTACGGTGCTCTCGCGGAACCAGTTGTCGTATACGATACGGTACTTTTTAAGGTCGCGTTCAAGACCTGCTATGTTTATAGGAAGAGCGTAATCAACGAGAGCCTTTCTGCGTTCCTTTTCGGATACGCTTTCGAAGGAGTTGCCGTTAATATCGTAGAAGTTCTTTGCATGCTCGATGATATCCGTGCCGAGGTAAACATCTTCTGGCATTTCGAACGTCATGCCTTCGCCGCTCTGAGAATATATCTCCGAGCAGAGTTTCTCGTTATCGTCCTTGCACCTAGCTATGAGCTCATGTCCCTTGACGGAGCAGAGCTGTAAATATCTGAGCTCGAGGGACTTGCCGAACTTCTCGATCTGGTTTCCAGCGTCGTTTACGTAGAACTCGCGCTCTGCGTGATAGCCTGCCCACTGTAGGACACTTGCGAGACAGTCGCCTATAGCTCCTCCTCTTGCATTGCCGATATGCATAGGCCCTGTGGGGTTTGCGGAAACGAACTCAACAAGCACTTTTTTCCCCTTGCCGAGGTCGGTCTTTCCGTAGTTCTCACCCTCGCTGAGGACGTTCTGCACTACGTCAGAGAACCACTTCCTGCTGAGAAAGAAGTTCAGGAATCCTGGACCTGCTACTTCGGCTCTCTCGAATATGGTGCCCTGGAGGAAGAGCTTATCACAAATCAGCTCTGCTATCTTTCTCGGCGGCATTTTAAGAGCCTTTGCGCAGACCATTGCGGTGTTTGCGGCGAAGTCGCCGTGAGATTTGTCCGCAGGTATCTCAATGTTAAAATTCGGCAGGGGAACAGCGGGTATCTCTTCCTCTGCGACGAGCACTCCGAGGGCGTCCATGATTATCTCACGTAGCCGGAGCGACGCAGAATTGATAAGGTCTGACATTATTATTATCCTTTCTTATGAAGGCTCAGTTCTGAGCCTGTACTGTCATTATTATCTCGTTATCCGAAAGATACGAGGAATTTAGGTCAAGAGTATATTTCAGGTAGAGCCTGCCATTTTCTGCGATAGTATTCTCTATAGCGTGTGTGTATACTCCAATTTGAAGATTACCGTAGGGAGTGCCATACTGGCAGAAGTGTTTTCTTCCTATCTCTAGAGAAAGTACGGAGTTTGCCGTGCCCTCACGGGTTATTGAAGCATTTCTGCTGTCGTCCACCTTAATGGTGGTGACTGAGCCTTCAAAACCCGTAGCAGAGGTGTCCTCGTAGGAGATTATGTCCCAGCCGTTTTCGCGAGAGAAGTTTGCCTGTGTCAGAAGTTCTGTCTCGCTCTTTTCATTGTCCTGCCATTGAATACTCGTAAGAGATATCAAAACATTGTTTTCCAAAGCAGTCTCCTTATATTCATATTTATCCTTGTTTATTAGTAATTTCTGTCTGCGTTGTCCACAGCCTGTTCCAGCAGCTCAACTATCAGTTCATTATGAGAGTAGTCAAGCTCCTTCATAAGACAGCAAAATACGCTGTTTTTCCTTAGCCCAGGCATAGTGCCTATCTTGTTGAGCAGGAGCTCGCCCTCCTCAGTGAGGAAGAAATCCACTCTTGCCAGTCCACGGCAGCCGAGAGCTTTGAAGGCGGCTATTGCGGTCTCCTGTACTCTTTTTTCAATATCTTTTGGAATATCGGCAGGTACTGTGAGATCGTCACCTGTGCTGACGTTGAAATCGGTGGGATCGTATGTCCTGTCCGGATTCCGTATCTCTCCGACAGGCGAACAGACCGGCATATCATAGCCGAGTACTGCTGCTTCGAGCTTGCGCGCTTTTATGTATTTTTCAATTACCACCTTATTGTCGCTTGAAAAAGCAAGCTTCACAGCAGCGAGGAACTCATCCAGGTTTGCTGCGATACTCGTTCCAGAATTGCTGCCACTATTGGCAGGCTTTACTATCAGAGGGAAGTCCATTTCAGAGGCGATAGCGTTGCATTTATTGTCGAGGTCGTTTATCTCACGCTGCGTGATGAGTCGCCAGTCGGCAGTCTTTATATTGTAGTCGTCCATTACCATGTGGGTGTGGGATTTATCCATGCATGAAGCCGAGGCGAGCACACCGCTGCCTACGTAGGGAATGCCGGAGAGGTCAAGGAGACCTTGAACGGTTCCGTCTCCGCTTTTCTTGCCCATAAGTATTGGGAATACTACATCAACTCTTCTGATAGTAGTCTCTCCGTTTTCAATGGTGATGATGCCTCTGTAAAGAGGGTCGGGGGAAATGAAAGCGGAAGCGCAGTCTGTATCCTGCTCCCATGTGCCGTCGGCAATATCTTCCACGTCGCCCGGGAAATAGAGCCAACGTCCCTTTCGCGTTATGCCTATGCATATAACCTCATATTTATCCTTTGGGATACTTCGGATTACTTCTGCTGCGGAAGCCAGTGAGAGTGAGTGTTCCCGCGCAGTACCGCCGAAAATCACGGCAGCTTTTATCCTTGCCATAAGTTTCTCCTTTAATATAGTATCATGTATTTTTTTATTGTCATTTTCCAGTATCACTATATTTTATCACATTTCACAAAAAACTGCAAGTATTTTTTGGTAAAATGAAGAATAGAACGGTAAATTTCGCAAGTATAGCGTACAGCAGACAATTTTCAACTGTGGAATTTGTGCAAAATAACAATAAAATAAGGAGCTTTTCATCAAATTGACGGAATACCCCTTAGTAAAAATGACGAAGCAAAATGCAAAAAGGACTGCTTTGGCAGTCCTTTTTGGGGTGAAAATGAGTATTAAGAGGATATCGTGTTTTATCTGACGCCTACTGCGTCGTCTCCCGGCTGGAGTTTGTCGTGAGCAAGGATATAATCATATATCTCCTGCACAGTTGTGAAGGCAATACTCACATAGCTGTCAGCACAGCCATAGTAAATTGCTATCCTGCCTGTGTCGGCGTCTGTGAGAGTTGCGCATGGAAAGCATACATTTGGTACAAATCCGCGTTCCTCGTACCATTCCTCGGGGGTGAGTATATAGTTCTCACAGCGGTGCAGAACCCTTGAGGGCTCGTCGGTATCGAGTATTGCCACTCCAATACTGTATACGTAGCCATTGCAGGTATTTACAACGCCATGGTAAAATATCAGCCAGCCTTTATCAGTTTCTATTGGTGCAGCTCCACCGCCTATCTTTAGGCTTTCCCACCAATTTCCAGAGCGTCCCATAACATGGCGGTGATGTCCCCAGAATTCCATATCGGGGCTTTCCGAAAGGAATATGTCTCCGAAAGCTGTATGTCCGTCGTCGCAGGGGCGCGAGAGCATTACATAATTTCCGTTTATCTTCCTCGGGAAAAGGACAGCATTGCGGTTATAGGGAAGGAAAGGATTATCAATACGTGTGAACGTCCTGAAATCCGTGGTCTCTGCAATGCCGATAGTAGGACCAAAGGAGTCCTGACACCATATTATATAGTATATATCGCCGACCTTTACGAGTCGTGGGTCATAAGCGTAAGGGGGCATAAATGGTTCGCCGTTTTTGTCGGTGAACTGTATCTTTTTCGGATCAAACTGCCAGTCAAGTGCATTATTGCTCATGCCGAGGTATATATGAGGTATACCGTTTCGCTGTTCGCCACGGAATACTCCTATGAAGCCGCCATTGTGCGATATGACTGCGCTGTTGAAGATCCTCGTTACATCGGGGAGTGGGTTCCTGTTTATAATAGGGTTCTGAGAAAATCTCCACACGGGAGCCTTGCAGCCTGCAGGCTTGTCCTCCCACGGGATGTTTTTCAGACACTCACCGAGTATTTTAATATTCGACATAAGAAAAACTCCTTTAATTAAGTCTTACTTTATATCACGCTTAAATTATAGCATGAATTTCTTAAAAAGTCAATGGAGAATTTAATTAAAAATGTGGAAAATATTATTATCCTGCAAATACGAAATAATTAACACAAAATTATTGAATCTTTTAATAAAGCAGTGTATAATAGAATAAAAAGGGGGGTGAACCTGTGAGATACATTACCGAAAAGGAGAAAAGTTGCGGAAGTATCCGCTATTTCTGTGTTTATGTCGGGGGATCACCAATGACCTGCTATGTGCTCCGAGGAAGAAAGGGCGATATGCTCATAGATACAGGTATACCACTTATATACAAAAGGCTGATTGAGTACATTAATCCTTACGATATAAGGTATATTCTGCTCACTCATGCTCATACCGATCATGACGGCAACACGGCAAGGATATGGAAGGAGCTGAATGCGGAGATTTTCCTTGGAGAGCGCGACAGAGAGCTTGTTGGACATTTTGAGAGGCAGCCGGTAAAGGCTACTTCCTCGAGATACCGAGTACGGAACATACAGCAGAATGTCTGCGGAAGAATGAGAATGTTCAGTTCTGCTCCCTATACTCCGGATATACTGCTTGGCAATGACAGGAATATCCTACGGGAGTACGGATTTGACGCGGAGCTTATACCATTGCCTGGACATACCCTTGGTTCGGTGGGGGTATTCTCAGAGGGCGTGCTCTACTGCGGCGATGCTTTTACAGCAATTTGGGGGAAACCTGATATAACGCCCCATGCTGTCGCTCCGGCGGCTATGGCACGCTCCTTGAAGAGCATACTGGAACTTTCGCCTGAATGGCTCGCAACAGGTCACGGGCTACCTGTGAAAATGTCGGAGGCACGTCTGGTAATAAGAAAATATCTGCTTATGCACAGGCATCAGCTTAAATGATAGCTTAAAGGAGATGTATTGTATGAACCTATCCGAATATATAAACGGCATATCCTCTGGAAGCTTTGACGAGCAGTTCTGTAAGCTTTACGGTTCATCGGAAAAGGCTGTTCTACGGGCAAGAGCACGTTACCTCAGCGCTGCCGAGGGCTTTTCGCGGTTCTATCCGGAAAGCGGAGATATCCGCGTGTTTTCAGCTCCGGGGCGTACAGAGATAGGTGGTAATCACACCGATCACCAACATGGCTGTGTGCTTGCTGCGGCTGTTAGCCTTGATATCATTGCTGTTGTTTACTACCATGCTCAGGGAGTGATACGTGTGAAGTCCAAGGGCTATGAGCCGGTTGAGATAAAACTCGGTAACTTCGAGATAATAGAGGAGGAAAAGGGTACTACAGCCGCCCTTATCCGTGGCATCGCCGCAGGCTTCGCGGAAAAGGGCGTGGACACAGGTGGTTTCGACGCCTATATAATCTCCGACGTACTCAGCGGGAGTGGCCTTTCTTCCTCGGCTGCGTTTGAGGTGCTTGTGGGTACTGTCATAAATGAGGGCTTCAACGGAGGAGGAATGAGTGCTACTGATATAGCGGCTATAGGACAGTATGCAGAAAATGTCTACTTTGGAAAGGCAAGCGGACTTATGGATCAGCTTGTTTCGGCATCAGGCGGTTTTGTTGCTGTTGACTTTGCGAATACTGCTTCACCTGATATCCGAAATGTGAATTTTGACTTTGACAGATCAGGATACTCGATATGCATAACTGATACGAGGGGCAGTCACGATAAGCTTTCTGACGAGTACAGTACGGTGTTTTCTGAGATGAAGCATGTGGCAGAGGCTCTTGGCTGTGAGTTCCTGCGTGAAGCTGACGAAGAGGAGTTCTTCAGAAGGCTACCTGAGCTTCGGAGAATTTGCTATGACAGAGAACTGCTACGCGCCGCACATTTCTTTGGTGAGAACAGAAGAGCAGTTGAGGAAGCTGAAGCCCTTGATGACGGAGATACCGAGCGTTTTTTCGGGCTAGTGAACGAGTCGGGTACATCCTCGGCGGAGCTTTTACAGAATCTTTATTCCTGCGCAGAGTACAAGGAACAGCAGATACCCCTTGCGATAATGCTCAGTAAGCGCTTCCTCGGCGGAAACGGTGCTGTTCGCGTTCATGGCGGTGGCTTTGCCGGCACGATACAGGCGTTTGTACCGGGCTATCTGACTACAGATTACGCTGCGGAAATGGAGCGAGTCTTCGGTGCGGGCAGCTGTTATATCTTGACCGTCAGACCTGTCGGCGGATATGAGCTTAAAATATAAATTTAGCTTTGCATACTTTTGATTTCAGTAAGTAGAGATTAGAAGCGGTTTCGCTACATAACACTAATTATTACTATCTACTCAATCAAATAATAATTTAAAGGAGATTTTCATGAATAGTTTTCCAGATTTTATGAAAAGAGAAGCAAACAAAATACCGTCTGAGCAGCAGAATACTCCCGATATCGATGGCTATTATTATACCGCTCCTGACGGCAGTCAGATGGCTTTCTGGACCTGCAATGCGGATAGGGAGTCAAAGGAACATATCCATGACTATGACGAGTATATGATCTGCGTTGAAGGGGAGTATATAGTCACAATAAACGGCGAAGCTACGGTGCTTCACGCTGGAGACGAGCTCTTTATCCCGAAAGGAGCCCTACAGGGCGGAAGCTGCAAGGCAGGCACGAGAACTATCCATGCCTTTGGCGGAAAACGTGTAAAATAAAACGGAGCTATGACAGAAATAAAGATTTATTCATCGGATATGCGTGAAAGGGTTCACGACTTCCTTGGAAGAGTGTTCATAGAGTCCAGCAAGAATTTCGAACCTGAGGGCAGACATTCAGTTTTTGCTGATATTGATCGGAATTTCATTGTATTTCTTTGTCTCTTCGACGGGGACAACATTATCGGGACATCCGCTGTGAAAAAGCTAAGCGACAGGGATTGCGAACTAAAGGGGCTTTATTTGTACAAAGAGTATCAAGGCAGAGGGCTTGGCTTTAAGCTTGCAGATACTGCGGTGGAAGCGGCACGCAGGTTTGGCTTCGAGAGGATGTATCTTGATACTATGTCTGGATATGACAGTGCAATTCGACTTTACGAAAAAATGGGATTTGTGCGCACTGAACGGTATAATGATAACGAAAGGGCAGATGTTTTTATGATGAAATCACTAAAGGCAGGAGTTATCGTAAGAGAAATAACGAACAATGATTTTGACGGTCTGATGCATCTGTATACGGAACTTCATGACAATCCGTTTCCTGAGAAGAACGAGCGTGTTATGGCAGTCTGGGAACGTATTATCTCTGATAAGGATCATCACATAATCGCCGCGGAAGTTGACGGAATTATTGCAGCTTCGTGCGTATGCGTGATTATTCCTAATCTTACCCGAGGTCAGCGTCCTTATGCCTTTGTCGAGAATGTGGTGACTTCTGCCGCTTATCGTCGGAGAGGTCTCGCTACAGCTTGTTTGAACTATGCAAAGGCACTTTCCAAAAATGAAAACTGCTACAAAATCATGCTAATGACGGGCTCGAAGGAACAGGGAATTTTGGATTTCTATGAAAAGGCAGGCTATAACAGAAACGATAAAACCGCTTTTATACAGTGGCTTTGAGGTGAAATATATGTTGAAATTAAGAGAATTTATACCGTCTGACGCAGAGAAGATAGTTACATGGACAGGCTGTGAAAGGGAGTTCAGAATGTGGTGTGCGGATCGATATGACCATTTCCCGATAAATGCAGAAGATATGGTTTCCATGTACGAAGAACACGAAAAAACAGGTGCTTTCTTTCCGATGACTGCTGTTGATGAAAACGACAATGCTGTCGGACATCTTATACTGCGATATACCGATGAAGTTCATGAAGAAATTAGGTTTGGCTTCGTAATCGTTGATAGCTCCCTGCGGGGTAGGGGAGCAGGCAGGGAAATGCTGGAGCTTGCAAAACGATATGCTTCAGGCGTTCTCGGTGCAAAGCGCATTACCCTTGGAGTTTTTGGGAATAATATTCCAGCTCTGAAAAGCTACAAAGCCGCAGGTTTCAAAGAAGAAGACGGCAGTACAGAATTTGAGATATTCGGTGAAAAATGGAAATGCATAGAAATGATATATTATGCTTTAAGTAAAAACTAAGTGTTAGTGCAGGATGTGATTAATAGTTAAAATAAAAAAATATATAAGTCGATGTTGACATCATACCGCCACTGTGGTATAATAATATAGTCGCAGATGTAAATGCGCAATATATCGCGGTGTGGAGCAGCTAGGTAGCTCGTCGGGCTCATAACCCGAAGGTCGTTGGTTCAAATCCAGCCGCCGCAACCAGAAACAAGGACTATGTTGCTTAACATAGTCCTTTTGTTTTAGGCTTATAATAGCCGTTTAAAGCGATAGTACTACATAGAGCAAGACTATGTTGCGTACTAAAAATAAAGTTGAACGGAGCTTGATATAAGCTCCGTTTCCGTTATTTTTCCGTTATGATGGTGCAAAGCTATGACAGATATCGATCAATTATGAACCATACAGTCAGTATGATTGACCTTTCCTCCTAGCTGTGTTATAATTATTACAACAATCAACAATTTCTGGGAGGGACACCATGAAAAAGATTCTGACTGCCGAGGACGATAGGGAGATCAACCGTCTGATCTGCGAATATCTTTCCTCGCAGGGCTTTGAAACGCTGTCTGCTTTGAACGGACTTGATTCCGTCCGTATCGTTCGGGAGCAAAGTGATCTGTCGCTCCTGATACTTGACCTGATGCTACCGTTTCAGAGCGGTGATATGGTCTTGCAGAAGATACGGGAGTTTTCCGATATTCCCGTCATTGTTGTATCCGCCAAAAGCGAAACACGCTCTAAGATAGAACTGATCAGAATGGGCGCTGACGATTACATTACAAAGCCCTTTGACCTTGATGAACTGTTGGTGCGTGTGGAAGCGGTATTGCGAAGGTATGAGATGAACCCCCGAAAGGCGGAAGAATCGAAAGTGCTGACCTATAAAAACCTGTCACTTGACCTGACATCAGGCGCAGCGACCGTCTGCGGCAAAGCACTCACTCTGACCGGCAAGGAGTTTGCTATTCTGGAGCTTATGCTAAAAAATCCCTCTAAGCTGTGGTCGAAAGCAAACCTCTTTGAAAGCGTGTGGGGCGAGAATTATATCACCGATGATAATACAGTCAAAGTCCACATGAGCAATATCCGCTCCAAGCTGAAAAAACTCGATTCCGACAACGAGTATATCGAAACGGTCTGGGGTATGGGCTATCGTCTTGTAACTTAACCTTTTCTTTACCATTCGCTTAACCTTTTCTTTACCTTTGGCTGTTAGAATGGTATCAACGAAACGAAAGGGGGCGGCACTATGGGAAATAGCGTGATAACCATGAGGGGACTTTGCAAGTCCTACAAAAAGCAGGAAGTGCTGCATGATTTCAGCCTGACGGTGGAGCGCGGACATATCTGCGGACTGATCGGGCCGAACGGCGCAGGCAAGACCACGATCATGAAGATACTGGCGGGATTTTTCTTTCCGTCGAAAGGCGAGCTGGAGCTGTTCGGCAGTTCGGAGAATCTTGACGATTCCCGTGCAAGAATGAGCTTTATGATCGAACAGCCTATCATAGCAGGTTCGATGACAGCTCGTCAGAATCTTGAATATATCCGCTATCTTCGGGGCTATCCCGATGAAAAGCGTATTGACGAGATACTGGAGCTTGTAGGGCTTGCAAATACAGGCAAAAAGCGTGCTAATAAATTCTCTCTTGGCATGAAACAGCGTCTCGGCATCGGTATGGCACTCCTGCCGAAGCCCGAAATTATGGTACTTGACGAGCCTGTGAATGGACTTGACCCGGAGGGCATTGTGGAAGTCCGACAGCTTATCAAGCGTATGCAAGAGGAGTGGGGCGTGACCGTTCTGATCTCAAGTCACCTGCTGTCGGAGCTGTCCGAGCTATGCACCGATTTCTCTATCATCAGCCACGGCGAACTGATTGAAAACCTGAGCCGTGAGGAACTGCTTGTCAAATGCAGGAATTATATTGCCCTGCGGACGGACAACATCAACAAGACTGCGGCAGTACTGGAGGATAAGCTGTCCATTCACGATTACAAAGTCATTCACGGCGAGGAGATACATATTTTTGAGCGGCTTAGCGATATTCTGCACATCTCCAAAACGCTGACTGACAACGGACTTGTTATTACCAGACTAAATGAAGAAGGTCAGAACTTAGAGGACTATTATCTTGAAAAGGTAGGTGGCAGACATGAATAATATTATCAAGTCGCAGATGTTTATCATGAAGCATAAGGCTGTATCACTGACTGCTGCTTTTGTGTCCGCATTACTGGCAATGTCTTGTGGATTTTTACTGAATCAAAATTCAGCAGAAGCCTTTTCACAGCCCGGCTTAATGGCATTGTTTATTGTTCTGTTCATTCCGGTGATCGTTCTCTGTTACAGCTACTCCGAAAGAATACAGATGTATGAGATCATGGCAGGATTCAGACCGCATAAGATCATTCTTGGCAAGGTCATCACATTTACGCCTGTTTTGCTTCTATATCTCGCTGTGACGATCATTATAAGTATGATGAGTGACAGCAGTCCACAGACTGTTACGAGACTAATAATTTACTGTATACTGTGTATCAGGGGAATGCTGTGCATTGTGTTTCTAAGTCCATTGTTCAAACTTGGATCATTTGCTCCGCTGTTTAGTGTTATGTTACTGACTATAAACGGTTCTGATATGGAGGCACTGTCGCATTCTCCCGTATCGTTTTTTGGCTTTGGACAGTGTGCGCTGCTTGTCCGTGACATAACGGACAGCTTTATGATAAAGGTCATTGTCTCGGCAGTTGTTTCCTGTGCGATATATTATCTCATCGGCTATTTCACGTTGAAAAAGAAAATCGCCCTTGAACCGCATCAACTCACATAAGGAAAGGAGGCATACGCTATGAAACTACTGCTCGGAACAGCCTGCGTGTGCCTCCTTGTTATTTTATGCGTTCTGCTGTGGAAGTATATTTCGCTGAAAAAGAATCTACGCCGATTCTCGCAGGAGCTTGAAAAGCTGAAAGCCAGCGATTACAAACAGCCTGTCAAGGTCACGGATTTTGATAGGGATTTAGTCCAGCTTGCCGTAAAGGTGAATGAGCATACCGACATTCAGCGGCAGCTCGGCGTGGAATATGAGGAACGCAAAAAGCAGCTTGGAACCGTCATTTCGGGTATCTCCCATGACTTCCGAACGCCGCTGACAGCATCGCTGGGCTATCTGCAAATGATTGAGAAAAGCAGTGAGCTATCTGATAAAAATGCGGAATATCTCGGTATTGCAATGCAGAAAAATCAGTATCTCAAAGCGCTTTCCGATGCATTTTTTGAGCTGACGAAAATAGAGAACAACAATGATGAACTGCAACTTGAAGAAGTCAATCTCAGCAATATTCTGACAGAAACAGTGCTTGAACAGCATTCATGGATAGCGGATAAAAATATCGCAACGGATTTTGAAATTTCCGACGGTATCATGATTCAGGCTGATGTGCATTTTCTGACAAGGATACCGAATAATCTCATGTCCAATGCACAGAAATACACCTCTGACAGCTTCGGTGTTAAGCTGAAACAGGACAATGATCGGGTGGTGCTGTGCGTATCAAATACGATTGCGGACAGTGCTGCGCTTCATATTGACAGAGTGTTCGAGCCGTTTTACCGTATGGATGCACGGACAGCGGGCGGCAGCGGACTGGGGTTGTATGTCGTGAAGCTGTTATGTGACAGGCTCGGTTGGTCGGTCAAGGCTGATTTGAATGATAATGTCTTTACTGTTTCGATATTTCCATGATAAAACCCAAACTAATGAAAAATGATACAGAAAG
>NZ_JAGCFH010000200.1 GCF_017650195.1 Ruminococcus sp.
GCATGGATATACGGAATTCCAGTTTCAGCTGTAGTGACCTACCTTATCTATCGCTCTATCAATCGTGGAATTGATACAGCCTTTTCAATGCCATGGAGAGCCATTTGCATAGCAGTGTTAAGCGTATTTATAGTTGTATTTTCAACAATGATGTATTCAATGAGAAAGATCAAAAAGGATAATCCGATAGATGCGCTGAAAAACGAAAATCTTTAAAATACAGTAAGGCTTTAATTATTGTGTAATTGAAAACATTATAAAATATGCAAAAAACAGGGAGCTGATGCTCCCTGTTAATTTTAAAGGATATTATTTTTGATTGCAAAAACTGCAAGCTGGGTACGGTCCTTAAGCCCTAATTTTTCGAGAAGACGTGAAATACCATTTCTGACAGTTCCCTCGGCCAGAAATAGCCTTGATGCAATCTCTTTATTGTCGGCACCTTCACAGATAAGACGTAGAAAATCTATTTCACGCTCTGTCAGGTCGTAGTTTTTAGCGTCCTGCTGCACTAAGACATCTTTTTTTATAGACTTGAAAATATTGTCGCAGAATACGTTTATACCGCCAGCAACAGCTTTTATTGAGTTGATTATTTTTTCATTATCCATTTCTTTGAGTATGTATCCGTCAGCGCCGCTTGAAATAGCTTTGTCTACAGTCTCCTTATCGTCAAAGGTAGTAAGCACAAGTACCTTTACATTTGGGAGAGTGTCCTTTATTTTTCTTGTACCATAACCGCCGTCGTAATCAGGCATTCTCATATCCATAAGAACAACGTCCGGTTTAAGTCTTACGCTCATTTCGTAAGCTTCCTTGCCATCAGCAGCTTCACCGACTACTTTGATTTCGCTATCATTTTCAAGGACAGCGCTTAGTCCTGCGCGGAGGATCTGAATATCATCTGCTATAATCACGTTAATCATGACTGCACCTCTTTAACTGGGATTTTGATTATTGTATTGAAGCCTTCGCCTTTGAGCGAAGTAAATCTAACCGAACCGCCAAGGGATTCTGTTCTTTCACGTATGCCTCTAAGTCCGTTGTGCTCCGATATATTATCGCAGCCCTTTCCGTTGTCGAGTATATACATTTCTATCCTGTCTTCGAGAAATTTCAAGATTATATCTATTCTTGTGGCTTCTGAATAGCGAATGGTATTTGTAACAGTCTCACGACAGTTGTCGTACATTTCTTTTATACAGAAATTGTATCTCTTGTCCTCTTCGCCCTGTATGCACAGATCAATTTCAACTCCTCTTACGGCGGTAGTAACGGTTTGTACCGCTTTTGTTACCGACGTCATGAATTCGTCGTCACGGAGATTATTTATTGTGCAGCGAAGTTGCGTAACTCCACTTCGTGAAAGCCCGTCTATCTCGGTTATATTGCTAATAATGCTTTCAAGAGAGGGCTTATCTTTTACTACTTCAAACTTTAGCAGCTTTGCAAGAGAGCTTATCATAGTGAATGTATGACCAGCTGAATCATGCATTTCCTGAGCAATCCTGTTTCGCTCTTGTTCAAGACTCAGTCTTTTTTCAGTTGCGGCAAGTTCGTGATATTCTGTGACATTACTTATCGTTATAACTCTTGCAACTTTCGTTCCCGTCTTATTTTCACAGTATGACTGATCGAGATTATAGAAGTTGTTGTTATAGACAATCTCAACAGATTTAAAATTGCTGTCAAACTTCTCGTTCGTAAGTTTTTCTATTTCATTCATGAAAGTATTCAGCGTCATGATTTTTTTTATGAAGGGAAGAGTGTCAGCAAAGGAGTTTTTGTATGAAACGGTGCCGTTTATGTCAAAAATAATTACTCCGCTATTAATGTTCTGTATAGTATCTCGAAAAGCGATATTATTGATATTTAGCAAACCGTATTTACCGAGCGCTATGAGTATAAGCAGACTTGAAAGTACAAAGAATAGAGGAGTAAGCGTTACTTTGGTATGAAACACGCCTGATAAAGATAGAGTATTTATTCCAAGGGGGATAGCAGCAGAAAGAATAAGAAGAAACGACTGCATACTTATCTGATCATGTCTTCGGGTATGCTTGAGGCATATCATTGTTATACCGGTAATGATACAAACATAGTATATCGCCTGAAAAACATAAAACAGCGGTCCATATTCAACGTTCTCGATGCTGAACTTAGAATAGTAGAGATAGTGATGGGGATTAAACAGTATCAGAGTAATTGAGAGGAGTGATATGAAAGGAAGTATCCTCATGAGCCTTTTGACTTTTTTTCCAGCGTTAACATACTCAGAGGATAGCATTAGCCATAATGGACCGAAAAAGCTTATTCCTATATTGCCGATAATATAGCTTCCCCAAAGTTGCATTGTAGTTACAGAGCACATTATAAGGAGCTCGGAAATAAGCCATAATACAATAGAAAGCTGACAACTGATGAATAAATAAGTAAGTTTGTTGCTGTTGCCTCGCCTGAGTATCCATGTGACAGAACCAAGCATACCGAACATACCAAGAAGATTTAGTATAGCTGAAATTATGTTTGCTGTCATAAAGCACCTCGAATAATAAATATACAAAAATATTATA
>NZ_JAGCFH010000201.1 GCF_017650195.1 Ruminococcus sp.
GCCGGAGCTGGAGCGTCATCGTCGGGGATAAAGTCTCCGAGGTGGCTGTCTTCTTCCTCACCAATAGGAGTTTCAAGAGATACGGGATCCTGTGCTACACGCATGATCTCACGTACCTTGTCAACTGGCATATTGAGCTTTTCGGCTATCTCTTCGGGGCTCGGGTCGTGACCGTTCTCGTGGAGGAGCTGACTGGATACCTTCTTTACCTTTGTGATAGTCTCGACCATGTGTACGGGAATACGTATAGTCCTTGCCTGATCGGCAATAGCACGTGTTATAGCCTGTCTTATCCACCATGTTGCATAAGTGGAAAACTTGAAGCCCTTTGTGTAGTCGAACTTCTCAACTGCTTTGATAAGACCGAGATTGCCCTCCTGTATGAGATCAAGGAACTGCATACCTCTTCCTACGTACTTTTTTGCTATGGATACAACAAGACGGAGGTTAGCTTCCGAGAGACGCTTCTTGGCATAGGGATCGCCCTTTGCCATTCTCTGTGCAAGCTCTATCTCTTCTTCGGTTGTAAGAAGGGGGACTCTTCCTATTTCCTTGAGATATATCTTTACCGGGTCGTCGATAGCTATACCCTCTGTGGAAAGAGCCATTTCAAGGTCGTCTGTCATATTTGAGTCAAGACCGATCTTAAGGTCGGCGTCGAGGTTCATATCCTCAATAATCTCGATATTGAGATTTTCACAATTTTCATAGAAGGTGTCGATCTGATCGACGCTGAAATCAAGCTCCTCGAGAGCGTCGGTTATCTCCTTGGTAGTGAGCCTGCCGTTGGCTTTACCTTGTTCCATAAGAGCTTCTATGGTGTTTTTCTTTTCCATTTGTATTTATCCTCCTACTTGTTTTTGGAACGGAATAGTTCAAGCAGCTCGTCGTTGCTCAGCTCTCCGTCGGTTTTAGGTGTACTGTTCCTGAGTACCTGTGCGCAGTCGGCAACTACGTCGAGCGTAACGGCTACCTCGCGCTTTTTAGCAGCTATTCCGCTTATTCTTCCCGTTTCTTCGGGAGAAAATTCGTCCGAGAGCAGAGATATCGAGAACTTGTCCGAATTTTTCATTGCAGTGAGCAGAGCCATGTATACCTTTTTGTTGAATGCGGTAACAAAGCACTCCGGAGGAGCAAGCTTTTCGATATTCTCCCATTCCTGAGGACGTTTCAGTAGATAGCTGATTATAGTCTCCTCGGCGCGGGCTTCCTTTTTGTTGGATACTGCGTCGGGGTTTATATCGTCGCGTATGTATGATGTTTTAGCCTTTATGGAGCGCCATTCGTTCTTTTTGGCGCTGCGACTGTTTTTTTCGAGCATTGAATCTATATGTGTTTTCAGAACCTGTACCGGTATATCACATTTCTTTGATGTCCGGGAGATGTATACCTCGCGCTCGAGCGGGGATTCTATACCTGCAAGCACCTTAGCAGTGCGTTTGAGAAGTTCAACTCTGCCTATTTCTGTGGAAAGATCGAGACCGTCCTCACATCTGTCCAGCATGAAGTCATTAGCATCGTTGGAATCGTCTATAAGCATACGGAAGCGATCCCGTCCGAACTTTTTTATGTATTCATCAGGATCTTTTGCACCCTCCATGTGGAGTATCTTAGTACGGAGCCCAACGTCTGCAAAGTGGTTAATAGCCTTTTGAGTAGCCTTCTGTCCTGCACCATCGCTGTCGTAGGCGACTACTACCTCCTCAGCGTAATGGCTTATGAGCCGTGCTTGATCGGGAGTTATCGCAGTGCCGAGGGTGGCAACCACGTTCTCAAAGCCAGCCTGATTAACGGCTATGACGTCCATATATCCTTCGCATAGTATCAGCTTTTTGGCGTTGGAGTTCTTTGCAAAGTTCATAGAGAACAGATTTGAGCCTTTGTCGAATACAGGAGTTTTTCCAGTATTCAGGTATTTAGGCTGGGAATCATCGAGGACTCGTCCACCGAAACCGATTATATTGCCGCGGAGGTCGATGATAGGGAACATTACTCTTTTCCTGAACATATCGAAGGTACGTCCGTTTCTCTGACCACCCAGCCATGCGTCAGTTATCTCCTCGTCGGAATATCCCTTTGACCTGAGCAGGTCTGTCAGGTCGTTCCATGAGTCGGTAGCATAACCAAGACCGTACTTTTTTATAGTCTGAGGCGTCAGTTTGCGGCTGGCGAAATACTGTAGACCAGACTTGTCGTTACCCTTGAATAGATTTGTATAGAAGTGATTCGCAGCAATGCGGTTCATTTCGTAGATACGGGTTTTACGCTTTGCATAGCTACTGTCCTTATTACCGTACTCGGGAACTTCCATACCGGAGCGTTGAGCTAGGAGCTTTACTGCTTCCGAGAAGTCGAGATTTTCCGCCTTCATAGTGAAGGTTATCACGTCACCGCCTGCGCCGCAGCCGAAGCAGTAAAAGCTCTGGGTATCAGTGAAAATGGTGCATGAAGGGGTCTTTTCCGAGTGGAAGGGGCAGGAGCAGACATAATTCCGTCCTCGCCTTATAAGGTTCACATAGCCGCCCATGACTGTCTCTATGGGGTTAGCATTGCGGAGATTATATAGAAATTCGTCGTTCTGAGGCATTATTTTCCCTCACTTCCAGAATTTCGGCACAAAAAGCTCGGTGTAGAGATCGACGGCGTATTCGTCGCTCATTCCAGATATATAGTCACAGACGGCGCGGTCGGCGTCTGAATCTTTCATTATACTGCGATATTCATCGGGGAGCTTTTTGCTGTTCTCGATGAAATAGGCATAAAGTTTGCGTATCAGCTGTTCAGCCTTGCTTTCCTCCTGTTTTGCAGTAGGATTGGTGTATACCTTTTCAAACATGAATCTTTTTAGGTCGTCATGAGCTTTGCGTATCTCTGGCGCAAAGTCTATATCAAATGCTCCGTGTTCTATTACGGAAGCTATAAGTGTTGTTATCCTTTTTGTCTTGGTATTTCCGAGAACTACGACGCAGTCACGTGGAAGTTCGTTTGGATCAAGTATACCAGCGCGGATAGAGTCTTCAATATCGTGATTTATGTAAGCGATAGTATCAGCAAGACGGACAATATTGCCCTCTTTGGTATCCGCAATCATATTTGTATGGCAGAGTATGCCGTTGCGGACTGCATAGGTTAGATTCAGTCCATTACCCTTTTTTTCAAGGACCTCAACCACGCGGACGCTTTGCTCGTAGTGCTTGAAGCCATGGGGGCATATCTCGTCAAGAGTTCTTTCGCCGCAGTGGCCGAAGGGAGAATGACCCAAGTCGTGACCGAGAGCAATAGCCTCAGTGAGATCCTCGTTGAGACGCATACCCCTTGCGATAGTCCTTGCTATCTGGGATACCTCAAGGGTATGGGTGAGCCTTGTCCTGTAGTGGTCGCCGACGGGCGAGAGGAAGACCTGTGTTTTACGTTTCAGTCTGCGAAAGGAGTTGCAGTGGAGAATGCGGTCACGGTCGCGCTGAAATTCTGTTCTATAAGGGCATTTGTCCTCATAGCGCTCACGCTCTGTACCCTTTGTATCTATGCTTGCGCAGGCAAATTTGCTGAGTATACCTGCCTCGCTTATCTCTATCTGTTCGCGTACTGTCATACCTATTCCCCCTGACATAAAAAGCTTTTCAGTAATACTGCCTGAAAAATGCGTCTATAATACTTATACTAAAACGGGACAAAAAACCCTTTATTTTTTCAAGAAAAATTTTTCACAGAGGAAAAATCTTCAAAAAGTTCTCCGCAGTCAGTAATAACGACAGAGCCGTTGGTAGCTTCGGTGAGTTCGCTTTTTAGAACATCTAACTTCTCAGAGAGGACAAGTATCTCAAGAGTAACATCACTGCCAAAGTCTGAATTTACAGTGATTGTATCAAAATTTGGCAGAAGATAAGATATCTTTCCGTACATACCGTAATCTGCTGTTATCTTGAGACGGTGGCACAGACACATATTCATTATATGTGCAGCGTCACAGGCGAGGGAAGCTGCATGTGAGTAGGCTCTCACAAGTCCTCCACCACCGAGGAGTATACCTCCGAAATAACGAGTTACTACTACGCAAACGTCTGTGAGTCCGCGCTTCTGGAGCACGTCGAGGACAGGTACTCCGGCTGTGCCCTGAGGCTCTCCGTCGTCGGAATAACGGGAAATATTATCCCCGCGGAGTATATAAGCATATACGTTATGCTTTGCCTTACGATGCTCAGCTTTTATGGAATTAATAAAGGCTACAGCCTCGTCGTTTGTCTTTACAGGGGCGATATAGCCTATGAACTCTGAGCGCTTTTCTATGAAAGAAGCTTTTGCATTTGCGGAAATAGTGAAATAGTTCATAATAAATTAACCTTATTGACGAAAAGCCCCGTCAATGACGGGGCTTGCGAATTACTTGTCCATATTGAAACGCTTCTTGAATCTGTCAACACGTCCGCCTGTATCAACAAGCTTCTGCTTTCCGGTATAGAACGGATGGCACTTTGAGCAGATTTCAACCTTGATGTTTTCCTTTGTAGACATAGTCTCGATCACATTACCGCAATGGCATGTAATTGTGGTCTTCTTGAATTCAGGATGGATTCCTTCTTTCACGATTGTCACCTCTTTCGATTTTTTTTGCAAATCGAGCAGCCCATCAGTTCCTTTAGACAGTAGTGCCGAATATACATTACAGTAATTAATTATATCACTATATAACTTGTCTGTCAATAGCAAATAAAATTATTATTTTTATTTAACTTTAGCAACAGTGTAGCCGTCGATCTCATAGACCTTCGTTTTATCTGTCTCCTCAACAGCATCCTCTTTGTCAAAGAATACATAAAGGACGTCGCTCCTGCCGTTTCCGGCTTTGAGCTGATCGTATGCCTCCTGTGCGTAGTCTCTGCAAGAGGCGAGGTCCATACGTGCAAGATAGAAGCTACTCAAGCTTATGTTCTTTTTAGCTGCCATCTGTGCAAAATCAAAGTACATCTGCATATACAGACCGTAAGCGTCCTTCATGGGCAGGAAGATTATCTCTTTTGTATCCTCTGTCAGTTCCTCCCACCTCTCGTCCTGAAGAGCATCTTCATAAGCAGGTGGCTGAGCGTACTGTTTGTGAAGATTCCTGCACCAGTCACGGATATCCAGACCCTGAATGAGGAAGCACAGACCAACTACAGCTATTGCAGTCTTTTTGGGGAGCTTTGAGACCAGCGCCATAGCTGATGTCATGACTATCACACCGGAGACCCATATAAAACGTCCCGAACAGCGGAATATGCTGAGACCTCCTCTTACAAGACGGGGGAGGGGAATCTCAAGGAGGACCCTTCCGTTGAGGGTTATCCTGTTGCTGACAGCCCAGCAGAAGCTGAACATGAATACTGCGGTAATAGCCCAGAACTCGACTTTGTACTTTTTATACAGTCCGCGTGCAGCCTTTATGAAGCTGCCTTCCTTCTTTTCCAGAATGCTTAAAAGGATTATCAATGCGATGATAACACAAACTATCATGCCGAGACCGAGATATCCGAAGCCCTCTCCCTGTCCGTCAAAGGCGTTGAGGGGACGAAGGAACTTTGAAAATCCGCGGCTGTCGAAAAATGTATTGAGGTTTGAAGAGTATCCGCCGAAGCCGCCGTCAATATAGCTGCCCTGTCCGTAGAAGCCTCCTATGATGAACAAGGTCAGCAGAGTCGATACGACAGAAGCACAGAAAACGGCAACTGCCTTTTTGAGCTTCTTCTCCCTGTATACGACGAGTATCACGTATCCCAGCATGACCATGAACACCATAGGAACGAAATAGGAATGTATCAGAACGGCAAGCATACAGTTAACTGACCAAAGTATCATGGGAGTGAACCTGTGCTTGTACTTTTTCTTATAATCGAGACAGAGTATCATGGCGATGATGAAAAGCCATATTGCGCCGAGAGAGTTGTGGTGTGTGATGCGGTGTATGGACGGCGGAAAGGCTGAATAGAACAGCGAGCCGACCGATGAGAATACTATATTTGGCTTTATCCTGTAGAGCAAAGCAGCACCGAAGCCGCCGTTGAGAGCGAAACATATCATTCCCCAGAGACCGAGAAATTGGAATGTCTCGGGAAGAATGGGAGAGAGTATCTTGAATATCAATCCGAAAAGTGGAATAGAATCCGAGTACATACACGAAACGGGACCAGTGCAGGTAAGTCCTTTAGTGAGACCAATCGGGAAGGTCCACGGGGTGTTCCTGAAGAATACCCAGCCGAGATGATGCTGTGTGGCATCGCTGGTGTAGCCTAATATCCAGTCTGTGTTTGAAGGGGATACCATGGAAGCGCCGAATATCACGATGAACGTGAGAGCACCGAGTATTGCTCCAATCAGAAATACGACCTTACTGCTATGATCTTTGAGTAATCCTTTTTTTGGGGGGGTTGTTTTGGAAAAAGCCATTATTAAGCCTGCACTCCTTGTCAAATTTTAATATTTCATCAGCGGAAAGTTCTGCCTTTCTGCTACAAGTAAATGGGCGAACAGAAGTCCGCCCTTTGATATTATTTCATGCTTTGAGTAAAGTCTGCATATATCTTCTGCTCAATAGCCTCAGCTTCTGCCTTTGTAGCAGCCTTTGCAGTGAGATAGGTCTTTATCTTGGGCTCCGTACCGGAAGGACGGACGATAGCCTTGCAGTTGTTTTCAAGGTAGAAAGCAAGAACATTGGATTTGGGGAGTGTGAGCTCCTTTACCTTGCCGGTTGCGATATCCTTTGAAGTGCTTGCCTTATAGTCTTCAAAGCGCTCGACTTTCAGGCCTCCTATAGATGTGGGAGGTGCCTGACGAAGGTTAGCCATTATTTCTTCCATGTGCTTCATTCCGCTTTCGCCGTCGAACTCGAAGCTGTAAAGGGTTTGGAGGAACATACCGTACTTTTTGTACAAGTTTTCTCTTGCCTGCATGAGGGTTATGCCCTGTGTGCGGTAGTAAGCAGCCATTTCACATATCAGCATCGAAGCGTCAACTGCGTCCTTGTCTCTTACGTATCCGCCAGAGAGATAACCGTAGCTCTCTTCAAAGCCGAATACATAACGTTTTTCCTCTCCCTTTTCTTCAAGGAAGCCTATCTGTTCGCCGATGAACTTGAAGCCTGTGAGGACTTCTCTTATCTCGACACCGTATTCCTTGCCGATGAGGTTTACGATATCAGTGGTAACGATAGTTTTTACAGCGACAGGATCTTTTGGCATAGTGCCCTTCTTTACGCGCTGCTCGCAGATATATTCAAGGAGCATTGCTCCTACCTCATTTCCTGAGAAGAGGGCATAGCCGCCGTTGCCGTCTGGAACTGCTATGCCTACGCGGTCACAGTCAGGATCGGTGGCAAGAAGGAGATCAGGCTTTACCTTGTCGCAGTAGCTGAGACCAACCTGCAAAGCCTCCCTTATCTCTGGGTTAGGATAGGGACATGTGGTAAAATTGCCGTCCGGCTGTTCCTGTTCCTTTACTATAGTTACGTCTGTAATGCCTATACGTTTGAGTATCTCTCGTACAGGTTTGTTTCCTGTGCCGTTGAGCGGAGTGTATACCACTTTCAGACCACTTGAAGGGCAGAGATCGGTATTAATTCCCTCAGCGAGGACACGCTGATAGAAGGCTTCTGTGATATCGTCGCTGATGTAGGAGATATTGCCCTTTTTGAGCTCCTCATCGAAATTTGCCCTTTTGACATCTTTGAAGATATCAAGCGAATTGATCTTTTCGAGGATTATCTCAGCTCCTCTGAGCGTTATCTGGCAGCCATCCTCGCCGTACACCTTGTAACCGTTGTACTTGGCAGGATTGTGGCTTGCCGTCACCATTATACCGCCCTGACATTTTAGTGAGCGGACTGCCCATGAAAGGCAGGGAGTAGGCATGAGTTCCTTGTATATATGTACCTTTATACCGTTTGCAGCAAGGACTTCAGCCGCAGTTCTCGAGAAAACGTCGCTTTTAATACGGCTGTCGTAGGAAATAGCAACGCTCGGATTCTTGTACTCCTGATTGAGATAGTCTGCAAAACCCTGTGTGGCGCGTCTTACAGTATAGATATTCATGCGGTTCGTACCGGCGCCTATAACCCCTCTCAGTCCGCCTGTACCAAATTCAAGATCACGGTAAAACCTGTCTTTTATACCGTCACTGTCGCTCTTTATCCCCATGAGCTCAGTCTGAAGATCCTGATCCTCCTTTGCGTTTTCGCACCAGAGGCTGTAAAGTTCCATTTCTTTCATGTTTAATACCTCCTGAACAGATATATAATTATTATATCACACTTTATAGTTTTTTGGAATAGTTTTTTTGAAAAAACAGGATTTATTTATGTTTTAACAAGCAATAAACGGACTTAGATGGCTGTATACTGCAGATTATAAGGCACATATCTATTTATAATATTAGTATTTTATATTGTATATAATACGAGCAGTATACTGCTTCGCAGAACAGTTCATTAATGATAAGTGAGTAACCAGCAGTGGGATGAGCTTTAGAAGCATTGAAGGAAGAATTTCTGAAATTAAAAACACAGGCTGTATTTCAAGCCTGTGTCAAAGGTTTATTCTAGATTTACAATAGGTAGCTCCTTACCATCGGTGAATCTATCGGAGATTATATAGATAAGGTCTACAAGCGAACCAATACCGATTAATCCGAAGGTAAACAGGTATAATATGCCTGTTCTGGTTCTGCCAACATAGAACCTGTGGAGCCCCAAAAAACCGAGGAACAAACAAAGCAATAAAGTTGTATGCCAATTCTTTTCCGAATACATATAAATCACGCTCCTATATCATTGTTTTTGTAAATAAAAATTTACTACTCTCAAAATATAAATATAATTGATTTAATGATAACATTAGCGAAATATGTTGAAATTTCAGTTTCTGTGTAAAAAACTACAATACGAGCCGCAGCTGTTTGAAAAAAAGTTGCTGCGGCTCTGATTACATGTATGTCAGTCTCCGAAGGAAACGCCGATATCACGTGCTGCGATAACGAGGTGGTTCTCGGTATCCACGAATTTTGTCTTTCCTGCGATATCCTCCAGCTTGTTGGAGGTTATCTTGTTGCCTATCTTTGCAACTGTTCTGCCGTAGCGCTCCTTTGCGATAAGATAGGCTGCGTGTACTCCGAACTGCGTTGAGAGCACGCGGTCGTATGCACTAGGAGCTCCGCCTCTGAGCATGTGACCGGGTACACAGACACGGGCTTCAAGACCCGTATTTGACTGTATCTGAGCGGCGATGCGTCCGGTAGCTGTGAGTATTCCAGCTTCGGCACGCTTTTTTGCACGCTCTTTCTTTTTGAGCTGAGCCTCGTTGACATCGAAGGCTCCCTCTGCTACAGCAACTATGGAGAAGGTCTTGCCGCTGGCACTTCTTGCCATTACTGCGTCGCATACCTTGTCGATATCATAAGGTATTTCCGGTATTATTATTACGTCGGCACCGCCTGCGATACCTGCGTTAAGGGTCAGCCATCCAGCTTTGTTTCCCATTATCTCACAGAGGAGCACACGAGAATGGCTGGCAGCTGTTGTATGAAGCCTGTCCAGCACGTCTGTTGCGATATCTACGGCTGTATGAAAGCCGAAAGTAACGTCTGTACCGTATATATCATTATCTATAGTCTTTGGAAGTCCTATTATATTGAGCCCCTCGTCTGCAAGGAGCTTTGAGGTCTTGTGGGTTCCATTACCGCCTAGTGTGAGGAGACAGTCAAGCTTCTGCTTCTTGTAGGTCTCCTTCATATTTTTTACCTTGTCGATATTATCCTCTCCGATGACCTGCATCATCTTGAAGGGTTGGCGCTTCGTTCCGAATATGGTACCGCCCTGTGTGAGGATACCTGAGAATGAGGATGGAGACATATCCTTGCAGAGATTATTGATAAGACCGTAATAGCCGTTTGAGATACCAACGATATCAACATTGTCCTCTCCGAAGCGCTCATAGCATGCCTTTGCCACACCGCGTATAGTTGCGTTGAGACCGGGGCAGTCGCCGCCGCTCGTAAGGATACCTATTCGTCTTTTCATATTTATGACCTCCGTATTGTAGTTTGTGCTTTATCGTTTCATGTCGCGCTTTGCGTTCTTTTCAAAGAATTCAAGTATTTTTTCAGGCGGCATAGGCTGACCGTAGAGGAAACCTTGACCATAGTCACAGCCTGCCATTCGCAGTATAGACTCCTGAACGTTGTTTTCGATACCCTCAGCAATAGTTTCTATCTTCTTGGATTTTGCGATACGTATTACCGCAGAAACTATCTCGTAGGCTATATTGTCATGCTCGATGTCTGTAATGAAAGAGCGGTCGAGCTTCAGTAACGTTATGGGGAGAACCTGTAAATAGCTAAGTGAGGAGTAACCTTTGCCAAAGTCGTCCATAGCAAGCTTTACGCCGAGATCTCTAATCTTATTCATCTGATCCACGGCAAAGTCAATATCACTGAGGGCGAGGCTTTCTGTAAGCTCAACCTCAAGCCACTGAGGATCGAGAGCAGAGCGTGCAAGAGCTTCAAACACCTTTTCCTTGAGGTCAGTCTGATAAAAGTCGGAAGAGGCGAAGTTTATTGACATTACTATAGGCGGATAGCCCATTTTTTGCCACAGCTTATTTTGGCGGCAGCCCTCGTTAAGTACGAATTCGCTTATCTTGCCTATAAGGTGAGAGCTTTCAGCAATAGGTACGAAGGAATCCGGACCAATGATAGTTCCGTCGGGCTTTATCCAGCGTATTAGCGCCTCAACGCCCATTATCCTGCCTGATGTCAGGTCAATCTTAGGCTGATAGAATAGCTGAAGCTCGTTATTGTCTATTGCCAGTGCAAGTGCCTTTTCAAGCTCGGTATTTCCGATTATGGAATCGTGCATACTAGGCTCGTAGCCACACACGCTTCCCTGTATTCCAGTATTGGATTTAAGAGCGAATTCAGCGTGCTCCATTACCTCAAGGAAGGAACCTCCATCTTCGGGCATCTTCGAGAAGCCGGCAGAGCAAGTAAGGCTTATTGAAGCAAAATCGTCAACAGCGAGCTTTGTGAAGTCCTCCTGTATGGATTTTACTGTTCTTGTAGGCATTTCCTCGTCACCGTAGTCTCTGAGGAGAAGGGCGAAGTTATCGCCGCTTATTCTTGCTGCAAGTCCGCCGGGGGTCACGTATTTATAGAGTATATGTGCGAAGTTTTTAAGCACATAGTTTCCGTTGTTATAGCCGCAGGTATCGTTGATGATATGGAAGCGGTCGATATCTAGGACGATTATCCAGAAGGAATAATCCAGTATCTTACAAGAATCGAAGATCTCCTGACCTGTAACAACGAGCTTGTTGCGGTTTGCTATCTCGGTAACATCATCAATGTACGCAAGGCGCTCGATAAGGATATCCTTCTCGTGCTTCTGTGTTACATCGATAACGGCTCCGCCGAAGAGGGGAGAATTGTTTCCAGAGCCAAGGATCGACTTAAGTCGGAATGAGTACCAGCGATAGGCTCCGTCAGCGCTCTTGACTCTCATTTCTATGGTCTTTGCGGCAGATATATCCTTATTGCGGATAGCTCCGTCAAATTGCAGCCTATCATTAGGGTGTATTATAGAGCGTAGCTCATTAACATTTATAGTGCCGTTTTTTAGTCCCAGCATGTGAGCAAGTTCAGGCGAAGCGCGGAATACCTTCCTGTCGGTGCTCATTATAAGACCTATTTCAGCAAGTTCCATTGAGGAATGGAAGAAATCGTTTGCGCTTGCGAGATTAACACGCATTTTTTTCAGCTCTGTGAGATTGAAGCCTGTACTGAGGAAAAGAGCGTGCTTTCTCGTCTTTTTAACCATTGAAGTGCTCCATGCTATGGAAATAAGGGATCCTGCGGGATTGCGGAAGGTGGATTCGTAGGAATTGCTTCCGACTATCTTTTCAAGGGCAAGCGGATCGGGATTGGTTATGCCGAACGCTGTCCATACTCCTTCCATTTTGTCAGAGTAATCGGCTGTGATGCCGAGAAGGTCACGTAGCTTTTTGTTTATATATACGTAGGTGAAATCATCGGTCCATATAATCATCTCAGTATTAAGGTTTTCGGTGACTTTGATGATATCGGACTCGTCTAAAGAGGTCTTTTTATTTTTATATATCCATCCCGAGATCGCAAGTATCAGCGTAGCACATATCATCGTACAAACATATATGATGAGAGTGGTCTTTGCGTTTTGCGGGTAGAGTATACAATAAGCTATCAGTAATATGGTCGCGGTAACTATGATTATAGCTGCTGCAAGAGGGTTGAAACTGCTTGTTACTCTTTTTACTTTGTTTTTTCTGTTGTTTTTATGTCGGCTTGATCTTTTGCTCACAGATACCGCCTCCCTTCAAACATATTTACTCAATTACATTATAGCAATAATAGCCGAAAAAGTCAATTAAAAATTTACGTGTCCTAACAAATTTGATAAAATTGACGGAAATTTACAAGAATATTTCACGTAATATACACTTTTGTCAAATATAATGCTATTTAGAAGAGCCGAGTGCAGACATGTTCGCGCCAATATTAAGCGGCAGGAGTTTTTTCTTCGTAAATCTTGCTATTTGGTATGTTATATGTTATAA
>NZ_JAGCFH010000202.1 GCF_017650195.1 Ruminococcus sp.
ATAAAAACGAAGCTCTCCATTAGATGGAGACAAGTAACGGAGAGTCTCGAAATGGCGCGCCTTGCTGGATTCGAACCAGCGGCTTACTGCTTAGAAGGCAGTTACTCTATCCAGCTGAGTTAAAGGCGCACAGAAAAATTTAGCAGCCAAGGCTGCTAATAACTTGGAGCGGGTGATGGGAATCGAACCCACGTGTTCAGCTTGGAAGGCTGACATTCTACCATTGAACTACACCCGCACGGCGTTTCAACAGAAAATATTGTACCATACTGGAGATGAAATGTCAATAGCACATTAAAAAAACAGTCACATTGACTAAAAAAACGCGCTACTTATACTCATTCAAAGTCAAAATGCTGATTAGCTGAGTAAATACCGTTTTTTTCTTAAAACAATGTCACAAACCTCCTTCAGGAAACGTCTAATTATGTAGAAGCAAAAAGTGACGGTTTTGTAATATAAAAGTCACGTTAATGTCACGTTTATGATGTAGTATGGTATATGGTAATGTACAGGAAAGCAGATCCGCTTCCGACGGGAAAAAGCAACAAAAAAAGCGGAAGTGTCTCAGGATTATCTAACGCGGATATAGTATTTGGTAAAGATTAAGTTAAAAACTCATTCGAATTATTGACAAGCCTTTGTCAAAGTTGTATTATAGTATTAAAGTGCTTTGAGCTTTTATTCTCTTACATATACACGGATTGCTTTTGAGAAGAATGATAAAAAGGCTTACAGCTATCTGAAACAGCGTGAAAATAGCTTCGCATACCTGAGCTGCCCGAACATGGGCTAAGGCAAAGATACATGAACAAAAGATTTTTGTGAGGTTGTGTTCAAATGAAAAACAAGACAAAGGATCAGTGTGGCAGAAGAGGAGAGAGGGTGTTCAGCAATATATGCGTTTTCCCGAGCTTTATAGGAGTAATGCTCTTCTTCTTCGTTCCGTTCTGCATAGTTATATACTATTCCTTAATAAACAACCCAGTGCTTAAGGAATTTGTAGGGCTTGAAAACTACTTCAAGCTGTTCAGCAATGCCGCGTTCATAAAAGCAGTGAAAAATACGGCTTTCTTCTCGCTCGTATCAGTTCCGCTGGCAGTGGTACTTTCTCTCGGGCTTGCAATACTTCTCGAACGAAATATCCCTGGAAAGAGCATATTCAGGACCTTCTTCCTTAGTCCTCTCATGGTGCCCACGGCTTCGGTAGTACTGGTATGGCAGGTAATATTCCATAATCACGGAACTCTTAATCAGCTGATAGAGCATTTCGGCGGCAATTCTGTGGACTGGATAAAATCTCCTTACGGGCAGCTCGTAATAATATGTATGTTCCTGTGGAAAAATCTCGGTTACAACATGATACTCTTCATGTCTGCACTGTGCGCTATACCGAGGGACATAATCGAGGTCGCAGACCTTGAGGGCGCAGGAAGCTGGTACAAGTTCATACATATCAAGTTGAGATATCTTTCGCCGACAATACTTTTTGTGCTTATCCTCTCACTGATAAACTCATTCAAAATATTCCGCGAGGTATATCTCCTCACTGGAAACTATCCGCAGGATAAGCTGTATATGCTCCAGCACTTTATGAACAACACCTTCAACAGCCTTGATTATCAGAAGCTGTCGTCGGCTGCGGTGTTGCTGGCACTGGTAATGATAGTTATAATTGCGGTTCTCCTTATTGCCGAGAACATTTTCGGAAAGGATGTGGAGAACTGATGAAACTGAAAAGACTGACACTGAGACACAAGCGCAGGGTGTTCAACTGCATGATACTTGTATTCATATTCCTTGTAGCTCTTGTGTTCCTTATGCCTACTGTTCTGACGATAGCCAATTCCTTCATGACGTCTAAGGAGATAACCTCCAACTACGGCGCCATGTTCAAGAATATGATATCAGGAAAGAAGGACATTATTTCCGAAAATGTAAATCTGAAATTCATTCCCGACAAGGTTACCTTTGCGCAGTACAAAGCCGTGCTGATACAGAATTCCGACTACCTTATGAAGTTCTGGAACTCGGTTATTCTTACGGTGCCCATAACAGTATTCCAGATGCTCGTGGCAATACTCACGGCCTACGGTTTTTCAAGATATCCCAACAAGTTCAAGAGCATTATCTTCTTTGCGTACATCATACTTATGATAATGCCCTATCAGGTAACTCTCGTTCCGAATTTCCTTGTAGCGGACAAATTTAATATGCTTGATACCCGCAAGGCTATCATACTGCCGGCGATATTCTCACCGTTCAGCATATTCCTCTTGACAAAGGTAATGCGAAGGATACCTGTATCCTATGTGGAAGCTGCAAAACTTGACGGAGCCAGCGAGCTCAAGATACTCACAAAGATATACGTGCCACTATGTAAGGGCGCTATCGTTTCCATATCGATGCTGGTATTCATCGACTACTGGAATATGGTGGAACAGCCTATAGTACTTATGAAAAACAACAACCTTCATCCGTTGTCGGTATTCCTGTCAGAGATAAATACCGGGGATATCGGACTTGCATTTGCGGTGGGAACGGTATATATGATACCTACGGTGCTTATGTTCCTGTACGGAGAGGATTACCTCATAGAGGGAATATCCTATTCCGGCGGAATCAAGGGATAAGATAAAATGAAGAGATATTCTTTCACAAGGAGAATCAATATGAACGAATCAAAAGAAGTTAAGGAAATACTTGCGGAGAGAGGTGCAGTGGAAACAAGCTCGCCCGCAAGGAGAAGAGAGCTGATAAAGACGCTCATTATCGTATTTCTCGTTATAATGCTCATACTCACCTTCTTCTCGAATACAATAATGAACAGGTCTCTTGCTGAAGTAAGCACTGAGGCTGCAAACGCCGGAAAGCTCGTAGAGCGCATCAGCCGGACAGGCGTGGTAGAGTCTAACCAGTCCTACGACGTTACAGTGGACAGTAGCAAGACCATAAAGAAGATACATATTAAGGTCGGTCAGGAGATCAAGGCAGGTGACGTTCTTTTTACGGTGGATACCGTTAGCAGCAAGGAGCTCGAGTCCGAGGAAGAGACACTGGAAAGCGCGAAGCTTGAGTACCAGAAGGCTCTGCTCACTCTGCCTACCGATTATACCGCTGAAAATCAGAAGATAAGGATACTGCGTGAGGAGCTCAGCTCTCTTATCGCAAAGCGTGACGCCGCAAGAGCCAATGAGGGCATAGCCTCTGCGGCAAGGAGCGAGTACAACAGAAACAAGGCAGAGTTCGAAAGACTTACCGATGAAAGGACAAATTACGAAAGCACTGTAAGAATGCTTGACAGCGATTCGCTTGCGGACGCAGATATAGAGCTTATTGGCAACCTCGCTTCGCTTTATTTCGCTTATATCTCCGCTGAGGAGGAGTATACTGCAGCCTACGGCATATACGAAAAGGCTGTTGAGTCAGGCGAAAATGCCGAGATAGCAAAGGCAGATGCAGATGCCAAGCAGGCTGTAAGGGATTCCGCCAGGTCGGCTTACGATGAGGCAAAAATGTCTGTTCGCAGCGACCTCGTTGCAAGACTTGCCGAGATAAAGAGTACGTCCGCAGAGCTTTCTGCCAAGATAGAGGAATATACCGCAAATTACGGAAGCAGTAGCGAGGAATCCTACGAAACTCTTGCAGCAAGCGTTATTGCAAAGCAGAATGAGCTTGAATCCGAGCTAAATTCTCTTGCACAGACCCAGAAGAAGGACTCCATTGACGATCAGAAAGCTGCCCTTGACCTTGATGCCCAGAAAAAGGCGCTTGACAAGATGCAGGAGAAATTCGATAAGAAGAAAAAGGAAGCAAAATCTACAGAGGTCACTGCAAAATACGGTGGCGTCGTGAGCTCCATAAACGCAAGGCTTGACGAAAGTCCGATAGATGGCGTTCCAGCCGCGACTATAGATCTCGTTGAAGACGGATTTACTATCGTTCTTACGGGAGTTGAGCTAGAAAAAGCTAAAAAGCTCAAAAAGGGCATTTCTGCCGATGTGCTCAACAATTACAGGGGCGATGTCGAGGTTACTCTCAAGGAGATAAAGAATGACACGGCGTCAGGCTCGAAGTACAGACAGCTCGTATTTGACGTAAAGGGCGATGTTGTTGCCGGCGATAGCCTGAATCTTTCAATCCCTTGCGGAAGCGGCACCTATGACGCTATCATACCGAAGAGCGCCTACAGATCAGATAACAACGGAGGCTACGTATATATTGTAAACTCAAAGAATTCTCCTCTCGGGAACCGTTATTACGTTGAAAGGGTAGAGGTCAATCTCGCAGCCGAGGACGAGACCTCGTGCGCTATTGAAGGTGCTATCGGCAGAGGAGACTATGTTATTACCGCTTCAAGCAAGCCAATTGAACCGGGAGTTCAGGTCCGCATGAAGGATAAATAAGGCGGTGCGGACCTTATGAAAAAAAAATACAGACTGGGACAGATGATAATTGCGGCTGTCAATGCCGTAGCTGTTTTAGGTACGGTGATATTGACCGTTACTGGCGGCAATATGGCTCAGTCCCAGAGATATAATTACGCCGCGGAGCGCTGGAGGAACGGCAGCGACAAGGAATTCTCGCAGGTAAGCTGCTTTTTCAGTGAAGACGCGGAGTTTGAAACGAATGATGCCGAGGGCGTTCGCCAGATGCTTACAGATAAGCTTAGGGATGTAGCCATAACTCCTGAGGAGGGAAAGAAGCTCATTCCTCATGCGTACAGTGCCGTAGCCGGCAGAAGCATGGTCACCTGTGAGATATATGGCAAGTCTGAGGCGGAGATAACGGCTGTGGGAGGAGATTTTTTCCTGTTCAGGGACTTTGATCTTCTGGGAGGAGCCTTCTTCTCAGACGAAAGCTCCATGAAGGATGGTGCAGTTATCGACCGCGACCTTGCATTCGCTCTTTACGGCTCTGAGAATATTGCCGGCAAGAAGATATATATCGGAAATAACGAGCTTTTCGTTTCGGGAGTTATAGATACTCCCGAAACAAAGGCTGAAAAGAAGTGCAGGGAAAAAACACCTCAGATGTATATATCATATTATGCTGCTGGACTGATATTTGGCTCTGGAGGCGGCTACAGCATGGACTTCACTGACGAAAGGGACGAGTTCAGTAGGGTCACCTGCTATGAATGTGTATCCCCCGAGCCGGTGGAGAACTTCACCTATAGCAAGGTAAAGGATTATCTTGCCGAACTATATAAAGGAAAGATCAGCATAGTTAACAATAAAGAGCGCTTTCGGCCTGAAAATAGGACGAAAGCTCTGAAAAAGCTGAGCGAGTTGGTAATAAGGAAGGACAGTGTCGTATACCCATACTGGGAGAACGCCTCCAGACTTGTGGAGCTCAGGCTTTCATTTATCTATGGAGGGCGCAGGCTTCTCCTTGCAGTAATGCTTATAACTCTTGTATGCTTTATCGTAAGAGGGTATATAAGGTTTAAGAGAAAAAAACAAGATCTTAGACGGGCTGCCGAAGATATCTTCTCGGAGATACAGACAAAGCTGAGAAGAAGGCTACATAAAAAGGCAGAGCAGACCGGAAAAGAAAAGGCTCAGTAACTAAAGAAAAAATGAGCAGACAAAAGGAAGAAAAAATAAAAGAAAAAGGAGTAATTATGAAAAAGACACTACTCAGAAGGATCGCTGCTGCTACTGCAGCAGTTGCAGTCGCAGCTGGAAGCACATCATGCGGCGGAAAAAAAGGAAACAGCATCAAGGTAAAGCAAAAGGACAGCAAACAGCTTATGTCTGCGGCTTACCGTGCAATCGAAATTGAGACAGATATTGACAATGTAAGCGATATCTACAGGCTTGATAACGATAATATCCTCATTACAGGAAGGTCAAACGAGGATTATTCGACTCTTTTCTATAGCACGGATAACGATTTCAGCGAATTCAAAAAATGGGATCTTAGTATCCCTACCATTGAGCACGGCAACGTTGATACTCAGTGCTCTGTAGCAAGCGACGGAGAGATACTAGTTCTTGCCTCATTCTATGAGTACGGTGAAGATGCTGATATCTATGATCCCGAGCTCTTTGAAAGTGAAGAGATATCAGAAGACGGCAAAAAGAAGGAAGACGAAAATAAAGAAGATACTGATAAGTCAGAGGAAGAAAAGAAGGAAAGCGAGGAAGCTTCTGAGCCTGAAACTGCTGAGGCCTCAGAGGCTGAAAAGAAAGAGATCACCTCTGAAAACGCTGATGAGGATGAAGACGAGGAGTTCGACGAATATGACGAAGACGACTATATGGATGATAGTAAACATTATTCAAAGCTCTATGTAGTTGACGTCAACGGAAATATAAAGTCCGAAAAGGATGTTGAGGGAACTGATGCGCTGACTTACGGTGTTGGCAATATCGTTGCTATAGGCGGTGGAAAAGCTCTCATAACCGCATGGAACGAGGCTGGCGAGGCTCATTACGTACTGAATGCTGACGGCACTCTTGGAGAAGAGATAAAATGTGATGAGATAGATTATCTGTACGGTGTGGTCGCTGTGGATACGGATACTCTTCTTATGTACGGCTATGTTCAGTCGGCAGCAGGCATGAAGTTCATATTTAAGGATAGCAATACCTTAGCTACGAAGGACGCTGATTTCAACTTTGATGATGCGTCTGATGAGTTCAGCAATGCTCAGTTCTATGCAGGCTCTGGAGACTATAAGCTCTATGCCTCCACCTCTGAAGGCTTCTTCGGTATAAAGGAGGACGGAAAATCAGAAAAGCTTATAGACTGGATAGATTCCGACCTTGGATCCGGCAGCATGAGTACTTTCATCACAATGGAGAACGGTGACTTTGTTGCAGTATTCAACGACTATTACAGTAACAATGGTGGTAGCACGCTTTACAGGCTTTCAAAGCGTGATCCCTCAGAGCTTAGTAATGTCAAGGTGCTGACTATCGCATCGCTGAACGGAACATGGGAGCTCAACGAAAAGGTATCTGCATTCAACAAGGCGCACGATGATGTTCGCTTCAAGGTAATAGATTACAGCAAGTACGACGAGTATGATGAAGAGACTTATATGCTCAAGTCCTCCGGCGAAGATCAGTTCAAGAAGGATATCGTTGCAGGTGACGTTCCTGATATGCTCGTTTCATATTCAAACGGACCTGTCATGAGCCTTGCAAACAAGGGTCTGTTCGCAGATATGTATGAGCTGATTGACAAGGATCCGGATCTGAGCAGAGAGGACTTTTTACCGAATATTCTTAAGGCCGGTGAGTTCAAGGGAAAGCTTGTAGCATTTTCTCCTTCATTCTCGGTATCGACACTTGCTGTAAAGAAGAAATTTACTGACAAGGAAAACTGGACTGTAGACGATCTTATAAGCACTTACGAGAACCGTGCAAATAAGGATATGCACCTCATGGGCAACGATACAAAGGATTCCGTACTTGAGCTCCTTTATTATTCTCTCGGCGATTGCATAGATTACGAAAAGGGCACCTGTAGTTTTGATGATCCCGAGTTCAAGAAGCTTCTCACCTTCTGCGACGGCTTCGGTGCTTCAAAAATGTTCGATGAGGATGGAAAAATATCATTTGATGATGATTATAGTGCTGAAATGGAAGAATACTATGGAAGTGCTGCATACAGCAAGGAAAAGGTGCTCATCTATCAAGATTATTTAGGCTATACCGATGGCCTCGTTAGTTTACTCAATGGCGATCTTGCAGGCGAAGACTTTACTCTTGTAGGCTATCCTTCTAATGACGGAAAGGGAGGAATAATCAGCACAGAGCAGACCTATGCTATTCTTTCAACATCTGAAAACAAGGAATATTGCTGGGAGCTAATAAAAGGAACCGTAACTGAAGAGGTCGATGATGAGAATATGAGATATAACTATGGCTTCTCGTCTCTTAAGAAGAACTTTGATAAAACCCTTGACACGTGCATGAGCAAGCCTTACTACATAGATCCAGACGGAAAGAAGACAGAGTATGAGTATTCATATTACGATGGAACTAACAGTGTGGATATAAAGCCTCTTACAAAGGAGCAGAGAGATTTCATAGCCGATTATATTATAAACAGCACAAAGGCAGTGAATGACTTTGGCGCTGAGGTCGAGAACATAGTACAGGAAGAAGCAATGTCCTATCTTAAAGGCGAAAAGACAGCTGATGAGATAATCACAACACTTCAGAGCCGTATCTCTCTCATACTCAGCGAACAGCACTGACGGTCCAAAGACAATAAATAATTGTATATAAACAACCTCCTTAATTTCAGACACTGCCGCATATTTCCGCGGCAGTGTCTTTCCCATTATGGGCATATATTGACAAAGAAACGCAGAAATGATATACTTAGAACGTTATATGTTTCGGCAGATCATTTTGAGGACAGTGAAGCGTATGAGTAAACGGGCAAGGATAATATTTGCGGCTGTCATGCCATGTGCAGCAGCGGCTGTTTTTATATTCAGGGACTATATCATAGGCCTTGAGAGATATTTCAAAGGGTGCTCCTTCTATTCCGCGACAGGATATCTCTGTCCGGGCTGCGGGAACACAAGGAGCGTCAATGCCCTCTTGCACGGGCATATCCTCACTTCTGTAAGAAACAACCCACTTATACCGTTCTTGCTTCTGATGTTGCTGTTTGTTTATACCGAGAACCTCTTTGCGCTTTTTGGCAGGAATATAAAGCTGCTGCCATCCAATATAAGATATTGGGTAATAATTTCCTGCTTTTTTGCAGCCTTTTATATACTCAGGAACTTTCTGCCTGCTCTTGGTCCCGTATGATATGGACGTCAAAGCTCCTGAAAGCTCAGGAGCTTTGTAATTTCAAATATGATGACAAATCACATTTAATGTGGTATAATATATAGTATTACATAATACCTTTTTCGGAGTGTTAAAAATGAATAAATATAAAAAGCTTGTATTCAATACAGGTATATTTGCAATAGGCACATTTGGCTCAAAGATACTCGTATTGCTACTTAACCGTTTATATACAGCTAATCTCAGCTCAGACAGTATGGGAATAAAGGGACTTCTTATTACTGCTGCTCTGTTTTTACAGCCGATATTTACATTCGCTCTGCAGGAATATCTTATCCGCTTTGGACTTGATAAGGATTATGATAAACGTGAGGTATTCAATACTTCAGCAGTAATGACTGCCGCAGGCATGGCGCTTATGACGCTGGTACTGCCCTTCCTCGGCTATATCCCAGCGCTTGACTTTATAAAAGGATATACTGTGCTTCTTCTTATATATGTTGTAACTTCATCGTTCCGTATGTTGTGTCAGCAGTTTGTACGAGCCCTTGACAAGGTAAAGCTTTTCTCAATAGATGGTATTTTTGCGGCGTTGACGCTACTTGTATTCAATATCATATTCATATCAGTTCTGCATTGGGGCGTAAAGGGCTTCATGCTGGCGACCATACTTTCTGATCTCTGTTCCACGATATTCCTATTTACTGCTGCGAAGCTAAGGGAATATACCGGCGCAGAATTCTTTAATAAGAAACTAGCAGTGGAGATGCTGAGATTTGCCGGTCCCTTTATACCGACTATAGTAATGTGGACCATAACAAGCCTTTCGGACAGACTTTTCATAAATAAGATGCACAGTGATTATTATAAGCTCGGGAAATCGGCTGCGGGAATATATGATTGTGCAAATGTTATACCAAATCTTATTTCTATGGTGTCCACTATTTTCTATCAGGCATGGAGTATGTCCGCAATAAGCGAAAACTCCTCCTCAGATAGGAACAGGTTTTACGGAAAGGTCTATTCAGCCTATGAAGCGATGCTGTTTATTGCTGCGGCTGCTCTGCTTATTATAGTAAAACCCGTGACCTCGATATTCATGGTGTCAGAAAAATATAGCGAATATGCCACTGTATACCAGTATACACCTATACTGATAGCGGCTGTGGTCTTCATGAGCCTGAACCAGTTCCTAGGAAGTATATATTCCGCTACAAAGCATCCAAAAAACTCATTCTGGACGGCGCTTGTTGCCTGTGGAGTAAATCTCCCAATGAACTTTTTCCTCATACCGTTATGGGGAATACAGGGAGCAGCAGTTGCGACTCTTCTGAGCTATCTTATATGCTTTTGGGCTCGTATAATCGATGCGAGGTATTATGTACCATTCCGCTTTGATGGCTTGAAAAACCTTGCAAATACAGCCATACTGCTCGGAATGTGCATTATGATGATATTTGAAGTCAAGCTTTATATTGTATGGATGCTGCTTTTTGCAGCGGTTATCGCAGCTTTCAATTACAAGGCTTTGCTTATCACCGTGAACAAGCTCCTCAAAAGGAACTGAATCCTGCACATGCGTCATTAAACAATGAAAATCAAATCAAAATAAAATAAAAAGGAGGGCTTATTATGCCGACACCACACAACAATGCAAAGGATAGAGATATCGCAAAAACGGTTCTCATGCCGGGAGATCCTCTGAGAGCAAAATACATCGCTGAGAACTATCTAGAAAACTATGTTTGTTACAACGAGGTCAGAGGAATGCTTGGCTTTACTGGTACCTACAAAGGCGTCCCTGTTTCCGTACAGGGTAGTGGCATGGGTATGCCTTCCATAGGTATATACTCGTGGGAACTTTTCAACAGCTACGGCGTGGAAAATATTATCCGTGTTGGTACTGCTGGCTCGGTAGCGGATAATGTGGAGCTACGTGACATAGTTATAGGCATGAGTGCGAGCACCAATTCAGCATATGCCTCACAGTACAGGCTTCCAGGCACTTATGCTCCCACAGCCTCGTGGGAGCTGCTCTCAGCAGCCGTAAAGGCAGCGGAGGCAAAGGGGAGCACCTTTCATGTTGGTAATATCCTTTCGAGCGACACCTTCTACGATGATGCCAACAGTCTTGCAGACTGGCAGAAAATGGGCGTGCTAGCTATTGAAATGGAGGCTGCTGCACTTTATATGAACGCAGCAAGAGCTGGAAAAAACGCCCTCTGCGTACTTACAGTATCGGACTGTCCGCTTAAAGGATTATCAACGACTGCTGAGGAGAGACAGACCACGTTCCGTGAAATGATGGAGATTGCGCTTGAAGCGGCTGTATCTCTCAAATAAAAGGGGAAAAATGGAAATTTAAAAATTAATATTAGTTTAAGATTACTTTAAGATTATTTTAAGGTTGAAACGGTATATTATAAGTGGATTAAGTAATCCCCCAATTCCCCTTCTATATTTATTCATTTCATTTTTTTAGGCTATGCATTATATGCATAGCTTTTTACTTTTTCGGGATAACGGACTTTTGCTGCTGCATGTTGTATACTCAGCGCAGAGGTTAAAGGAGCTCCCGAAGAACAGGGGGGCAGGGAGGACACTATGGACAGTAACAATAAAGCTAAGGAAAAGATAACAGTAAAGAGTGAGAGTGATGTTTATGCTGAGAATTTAAGCAAGAATAGCTTTGGCAGTACTTCTCTTATAATTGGAGTTCTAACGGTGCTTGGCTGTATGTGCTTTTACGTGGGGGGGATACCTTTTGCTCTGATTGGGATAATTTTCGGTATCGTTGGTATACCGAACAGCAATGGCAGAAAAATGGCTGTAGCCGGACTTTTGCTCAGTATAGTAATGCTGGTTTTCAGTTATATGATATGGGATGCGAAAAAAGGCGATGTGCCGGCGTTCATCAAGACTTGAGCAGGGTACTGACGACTACAATGCATTTTTTTCATCTGACTGCGCGTACGGTTCAATGGGGGGGACGCGTCCCCCATATTTTGTGAAAACATGATCTGATACGGTTTGCATTGTGGAATACTTATAATGCAAGCCGGTCATTTTTGTGCAAAAGGCGGAACTTAAAAATATTCAATGGTTTGTTCCAGTGAATTCATGCTATTTCAGTCTCCCTTATAAAGGAGCCTTTCAGAGCTCGGAACAATGAGCTTACATATAGTGGAATGATGCTGCATTCGTTATAAAAAGGCGCAGCAGTTCCTCGCCGGGAACTGCTGCGCCTTTTCATGGGGAAAGGGGAAGAGGATCAATCCTCGTTGTTTTGGCTTGATTTTTTGAATCTGGACTTCTGTCCGAGATTGAGTGATATAGTGAGTATCTTGTCTGACTTGAAGAGTTTCAGCGCAAAGAACATCACTATTGCGAAAAATACTATCTGGTAAGCTAATCCGCCCCAGAACGCGACATGATTGCCGAACATCAGGTTTGGCATAGCTGTGAAGGTGTGAGTGAAGGGGATAGCCCATATTATGAACTTTGCGGCTGTAGGTAAAGAGTTCACATCAGCGAACAAAGTTACCAGCCATGGTATCATGACCATCATCATTATGGGAAGTAGCATTGTCTGTGCAGACTTACTGTCATTTACCAGTGCGCCAAGGATAATGGATATCGCAAGACATATCATAATGGTGATGAAGAGCTGTAATCCGATAAGCAGGTAATCTCCTGCGCCCAGTGTAAGTCCCAACTGCTTCATGGCATCGCTGGACGAAATTATACTGGAAGCCGCAGACTGTATGCTGTTGCTGACTTCCTCTGAGACAGCACTCGTCATACCTTTTGTATAAGAGGAGAAGCCTATCATCATCACTCCTGCATTGAGGAGAGCTACGATAGCAGCTGCCAGCATTTTTGCTGTTATTATAGAACCTCTTGAGATAGGTGCTGAAAGAAGAGTTTCAAGGGTCTTGTCAATCTTCTCGTTTGATATTGAAGCTATCAGTGACTGTGAGGTCAGCATAATGAGCATCATAACGATAAGAGGAAGTATCATATTCTGCGTGAGAAGCTTTGTCATTATAGACGAACTGGAAATCTTCGCAGACTTGTCAGCAACTACTGTATGCTCTGTAACGGTAAGGGGGGCCTCGATAATACCGAGCTCCTTCTCGGACACGCCCTGTTGCTCTGCAAGCTTAAGAGCTACAAATCCGTTGATAAGTGATATCGTACCCTCTGTGCCTCCGGTCATTCCGCTGAATGTTGAAACCGACTGAACCTTGTTTATGGAGAGTATCTCGGGCTTCTTACCATTTTTCAATGTTTCACCGAAGCCCTTTGGTATCACCACGTAGCTTTTTAGCTTTTTCTGATTTTTAAAGGGAGCAGCGAGATCATTTTCATCAGCAGCAACAAAATTCACTTTACTGCCGTTTGAATTGAAGTACTCTAGCATTTCCTTGGTGATATCGGAAGCGTCCATATTGCATAAGTTTATCTGCGGATTCTTTGCGTCGTTCACTATCTCATTCGTAGCTGACTGCATAACGTTTCCCATTATAAGGAATATACTCAGAACGAATACGAGAGATAAGAGCATCTGTTTGTTTATGAGCTCTGAGAGTTCCTTTTTGAGAAGGTTAATGAACTTCATTTTCGTTCACCACCTTTTCAAAAACGTGTTCAAGATTTGGAACACCGTAGCGTTCTTTTAATTCGTCTGCTCTTCCGGTCACCATAAGGTGCCCCTTGGATATTATACCTATACGATCCGAGACGAATTCTATCTCGAGCATATTATGTGACGAGAGAAGGAAGGACATTCCTTCTTCTTCTGCAAGCTTTTTTATCATCTTGCGTATCTCTATGGCGTTGAGCACATCGAGACCGCTCGTGGGTTCGTCAAGTATGGCAAGTTTAGGCTTGGTCATAACTGCTCTTGAAAGGAGGAGTTTGCGGATCATGCCGCGGCTGTAACTGCCTATCTTGTCGTTGAGCCTTTCTCCGAGACCACATATATTCTTTGCACGGTCAACGAAGCCGTTAAGCTTATCTATATCCGTGGTGAAAAGCCCTGCCATGAATCTCAGATACTTGATACCCGTCATCTGCTTATAGGCACCAGCTTCGTCTGGAAGGTAGGTTATACATTCTCTAACTTTTTCTGGTTCCTTGATTATGCTGTGACCATCTACTATAGCGTCGCCAGATGTAGGTGCGAGGAGAGTCGATATCATACGTATTGTAGTAGTCTTACCAGCACCGTTAGGACCGATAAGAGCAAATATTTCACCCTCGCTTATATCAAAAGAGACCTTGTCCGCCGCAAGCACCTTTGTGTACTGCTTGGAAAGTTCTTTTACTTCTAAAACGTTTGCCAAGATATCTCTCCTTTTCATTGTGGAGTTTATATTGAATCTATTACTTTTTCCATTATCATAATACCACAAAAATCACAAAAAGTCAATACAAAACGTAGAAACGAATGCAAATTTTACACTTTTTTAATAAAAATGAAATTTGCTTCCGAAAATTCAAAAATGAGGCGAAAAAAATTGGTCAAATCTACAGTCTGAACAGTTTCTGTTTGTATAGTATTATTATAAAACAGTATAATTAAACTAAATTATAACAGGTAAAAGATATTATTTATATTTGTGGTACACTGGTTTTCTTGACATTATACAATAAATTTGATATACTAACTTTAATGGATAATGGCAGTGACGAAAAGCTGCCTTCGGCTGTCTGTGCGCATAATTCCCGACACAGGGGAGCGTGCGCTTTTTTGTTTGTTGAGGCGGCTGAAATGACGGAGATTCGCGGAAAGGCGGTGAGCTTGCAATGAAGGAATATATGCGAAGAATAGCTGCAGTAGCGCTGTCGTTATGGCTGTTTGCAGCCTGCGGTACGCAGACTTCCGGAGCCTTTGCGGCTGAAAATAATGTATCCGAGGCGCTCGTCGTGGATTATTACAGCATAGAGCCCATTGACAGCGGACTTCTCACCTTCAGCGAGTATCACGACAAATACTTCGGGGAGGAGCGCCCCGGCTGCGAGATAGTGCTGAACTCTGAGGATGTCGCCACTGTTGAGGGAGATATCACTACAGGCAGCTATACCTCTGATGATGGAGAGACAAGGGATAGGGTCGTACTGTGGAGTAGTGCTTCAGGCAGTCTGACCTACAGTATGGATGTGCCGGAGACCGGTAATTATTGCATTATGGCGAATTATTGCCCAATGCATTCGGGAAGTCCCGATATAGAGCTGGAAATGAGGATAGACGGTAGCCTTCCCTACGATACGGCTTCGCACATCTGTCTCGGAAGAGTATGGACAAATGAGCATGAGATATACACCGACAGTCGCGGAAATCAGGTGCGCCCTGCACAGGTGCAGCGCTCGATGTGGAAAAGCTTGTTATTCGGAGACCCAGACGGACTTTTCAGCGAATCTCTGTTCGTATATCTTGAAAAGGGAAGTCATGAGCTTAGCTTTACCTCTGAAAGAGCGCAGCTTGCCATAGACAGCATAAAGCTCTTTGCTCCTGAGGAACTGCCGTCATACAGCGAATATGCAGCGTCGGCAGGCGCTCCGTTTATAGCTGAAGAAACTGCCTCTGCACTGTTCAGAATAGAAGGGGAAAACGCGGTATATAAGTCAGACCCTATGCTCTATCCAACCTTTGACAACAGCAGCTACCTTGCTTCACCCTCAGACCCGAGAAAAATGGTTTACAATACTCTCGGCAGCGGAAATTGGAAAAAGGCTTTACAGACGGTGACATGGGAGATACCCAAGGAGGAGATCGGCTCTGGCGGCTGGTATAAAATAGGTATAAAGGCAAGACAGGATCAGATACGCGGCTTTGATTCAAATAGGCGTATATATATCGACGGAAAAGTGCCATGCAATGAGCTTGACCGCGTGAAGTTCAGTTACAGCAAGGACTGGACGGTGGTCAGTCCCGAGGGTATATACGTATGGCTGGAGGGTGGCAGGAGCCACACCTTCACTATGGAAGCCGTTCCAGGCGATATAGGCGAATATCTTCGCAGGCTCGAAGCAGATGTTAAGGAGCTCAATACTTGTTACCGCAAGGTGCTGATGATAACGGGACCTTCTCCCGACAAATACACTGATTATTATGTACACGAAAAGATACCCGGACTTGTGGACGAGCTCGCAAGGATATCCGCGGAGCTCAGAGATATACAGAAGGGGATAGAGTCCCTTTCTGGCAGTAGGGGCACCGAGGCAGCTGTACTGGAGAATATGGCGGTGATACTGGACAAGTGCACCGAAAAGCCTCTGAGAATACCGAATTACCTTTCCCAGATAAAGGACGGTATCGCCTCACTATCCGCATGGATGAGGGAAAACCGTGATCAGCCCCTTGAAGTTGACTATATAGAATTTGCCACAGCTGACAGAGCTTTTTCAAGCTGCGACGAGAAACTGGGAAAGTCATTGAAATTCGGATTCGATGCTTTTATAGGCTCTTTTTTTGAGGACTACACCACCCTTTCGGATATCGAAGGTGAGGAAGCTATAGAGGTATGGGTGGCTCTTGGACGGGATCAGGCACAGGTTGTAAAGGAAATGACCGAAAATAAGTTCATGCAGGAGACGGGCATACCAGTCTCGGTGAACCTTGTCACGGGAGGAGTTTTGGAAGCCTCACTTGCAGGTAAGGGACCAGATGTTGCCTTATTCCTTGGGGGGGAGTTCCCCGTTAATCTTGCAGCCCGTGGTATGCTTATGGATATGTCGCAGTTTGAGGACTTCGGCGAGGTAAAGGAGCGCTTTCAGGGGAATGCCATGACCCAATATGCCTACAACGGAGGCTGCTACGGACTGCCTGTGAGCCAGTCCTTCCCCATGATGTTCTACAGAACGGACGTTCTTACGGAACTGGGATACAGCTCGCCGCCAGAAACATGGCAGGACCTCATAGATATGTTGCCTGCTCTCCAAAGAAACTATATGTCAGCAGGACTTGTGCTTCCGCCCAACAATATATCTCCGGCTACAGAATCAGGTCATACCTTCGCCCTGCTCATGCTACAAAAGGGCCTGAATTACTACAATCCGGAGATGACTGCCTCTTCCTTCGATAAAGTCGAGGCTGTGCAGTCCTTTGAAGAGTGGACGGATTTCTATACAAAGTATTGCTTTGAGCAGACCTACGACGCATTCAGCCGTTTCAGGACAGGTGAATACCCTATAGTTATCGCAAATTATACCTTCTTCAATCAGCTCACGGCAGCTGCTCCGGAAATAAACGGCTTGTGGGACTTCTGTCCTGTGCCCGGCACCGAAAGAGATAACGGTACGGTGTCTCATGCGGCAAATTCTAACGGTGCAGGAGCTGTTATATTCAATAAGGTGAAGAACAAAGAGAATGCATGGGAATTCGTCAAGTGGTTTACGGATACGGAAACGCAGGTTGAGTTCGCTTCACAGATAGAGGGGCTTCTTGGAACTATTGGACGCTTCGATACTGCGAATGTAGAAGCGCTGGAACGTATGTCGTGGTCTGACGGTGAGCTTGAAAGGCTCCGCGCACAGCAAGAAGAGCTGGAGGAGATACCTATAACACCTGCTTCTTATGCGGTGACGAGAAATATAATGAACGCATTCAGAGAGACTATAAACGAGAACCGGAATCCCCGTGATACCCTTATATGGTACAACAGGGACATAAACGAGGAGATAACGCGAAAGCGCAAAAACCTCGGTTTTAGCGTGGAGCCTACGTAGGCTAACCACACGGTCACTTGTAAACTCGTTTATTGTTTTCAAAACTAATAATCGTACATCGTTTTTATGCACTTTTAATTACGCATTAAGAATTAATTTGACTATCATTTGTGTATCGAAAGTAGGGGCCGATATTATCCGCCTGTTAATGAACAATAAAACTATTAGAGCGATGTGGCATCGTCTCCTACGAAGTATTGAAAAGAAAGGAGTGTGTGAAAAATGGCGGTAAAATCAAAAAAACACGGCAAAGGCGAGCTGTGGCGCGATATAAAGCGCAATAAAGCCTGCTATGGCATGCTAGCACCCTTTATGATATTTTTCATCGTATTTACTGTGATACCGGTAGTCATGTCCCTGCCTATGGGTTTTACCGACTTTGATATGGTAAGCACTCCGAAGTATGTAGGACTTTCAAACTTTGCTACCCTTTTCCTTTCTGACAAGATATTCATACGCTCCATAAGGGTAACGTTGGTGTTCGCTTTCCTTACAGGACCTGTCAGCTACGTGCTTTGTTTCCTGCTGGCATGGCTTATAAACGAGATGCACCCTAAGCTGAAAACTCTGTTCACACTTATATTCTACGTGCCGTCAATGGCTAATGTATACACTGTATGGCAGCTCATATTCAGCGGAGACATGAACGGCTATATGAATTCTTTCCTTATAAACCTCGGTATAATAAGCTCGCCTGTACAGTGGCTCACTGACGGCAGATATGTCCTCGGCGTCACTATAGTAGTGCAACTATGGATATCTCTCGGAGCAGGCTTTCTTGCACTCCGCGCAGGCTTTCAGAATATTGACCGCTCCATGTATGAAGCAGGCGCTATAGAGGGTATACGCAGCCGCTGGCAGGAGCTCATATACATTGTTATACCCTCAATGGGACCTCAGCTCATGTTTGCAGCGGTCATGCAGATAGTCAGCTCATTTACCGCAGGCACTGTGGCACAGAATCTTGTGGGCTTCCCCAGCACTGACTATAAGGCGCATACTATCATGACACACGCCTTCGACTACGGCTGGCAACGCTTTGAAATGGGCTATGCTTCGGCGATATGCATGATACTCTTTATCGCTATGTTCCTGTGCAGCAGGCTCATAAGCAAGGTCCTCGGCAAATATACGGACTGAGGAGGCGGAGCTTTGGCAAATACTGATATATCGAAGCTTCGCGCTTCAAGCAGACAGGCAGGAAGGAAAAAGGGCGGAACTGCAGCTATATTCCTTCTGCTGCTAATACTCGGACTATTTATGGCTTTGCCTATATACCTCACTGTGGTGATGTCGGTAAAGCCTGTGGAGGAGCTTTTTGTGTTTCCTCCAAAGCTGTATGCCGTAAGACCTACACTGGACAATTTTAGGGATATGTTCAGGGTGCTTCATCAGAACAGGGTACCCTTTTCGCGCTATGTATTCAACAGCATATTCGTAACTGCCGCGGTGACAGTATTGCAATGCATATTCTCATCTATGGCTGCATTTGTACTGGCAAAGTGCAGATTCCCTGGTAGTAGGCTCATAAACGGTATCATAGTAGTTGCTCTACTCTATCAAAGCAGCGTAATATACATTATGCAGTACATTGTCATGGCAAAGCTACACATGATAGATACTTACATGGCTCTTATATTTCCGGCAGTCGCTTCGCCTATGGGACTTTTCCTCATGAGGCAGTCCATAAGTCAGGTGCCGGATTCCATAATTGAAGCCGCAAAGGTGGACGGTGCAGGACTTTTCAGGATATGCTGGCAGATTGTCATACCCAACCAGAAGCCGGCGCTGATGACATTGATAATATTCGCATTTCAGGGCGCATGGAACATACAGACCGGCTCAGTGGTATTCAGGGAGGAGTATAAAACGCTCCCTACCGTTGTATCGCAGGCGGCTGCTTCAGGACTTGCAAGAGCAGGTGTAGCAATGGCAGCGGCGGTTTTCCTGCTGGTGCCTCCTATAGTGATATTCATGCTAGCACAGCGCCAGGTCATTGAGACTATGGCACATTCGGGAATCAAAGAGTAATCAGCGCAGAGGCGCACACTGTGCACCTCTGCATAAAAAAGTTATAGCCATGTGTAGGGGGGCGATGCTTGCATCGCTACTGCAAACGATACTAAAGGGAGTGAAGTAAATGAAAACAAAACTGAAAAGATGTATCACAGTGCTGTCTGCATTTGCTACGCTTGCTCCCGTTAATGTATCACTGGCAGCGGCGTCAGGCGAGCCTGCTGAGAGCTACAGCTACGACCGCTGGGGAGAGGCTGTTCCCTCTCAGGCAGGATATACAGCAGAACGTGCTGTTTCTGGCTATGACCTCGAAGTGGGAGCATTCGACAATCCCTCCGATATATTCATAGATAGCAGAGGTGTGGTGTATATAGTGGATACCGGCAACGACCGTATAGTGGCAGCTGGGTCCGGACTTGATGCCTCAGAGTGCATATACGACAGTTTTACTATGCCTGACGGCTCCAAAACAAGGCTGAATAAGCCCATGGGAGTATACGTTTCCGCCGAAAACGGCTACATGTACATTGCAGATACGGAGAATTCACGCATACTCGTTTCGGATACCGACGGATATATTCAAAAGGAGATACTAAAGCCAGAGTCAGAGGTCTACGACCAGAAGCGCACCTTCCTGCCCCAAAAAGTGGTGGCTGACAAGGCAGGGAATATTTATACCGTTCTCGGAAATATCACTACAGGCGCGGCTATGTTCTCACCCGACGGCGATTTTATGGGATTTTACGGTGCTAATCGTGTTGAAGCCACGGCAAAGGTGGCTTGGAATCATTTTAGGGGTATTTTTATGTCCGACGAAAAGAAGGCTTTGAGAAAAAGGACTGTCCCCACAGGTATCACTAGCTTTGACATAGACGGGGATTTCATATTCACCTGCACCTCGTCGGCTACACAGTCCACTGATATCGTCAAGAAGCTGAATGCAGCTGGAAAGAACATCTTCGCAGGGCTTGACGTTTCCTTCGGCGATCATAAGCCGATGTACGACAGCTCTCAGAACAAGTTGTACTCCACATCTATCGTGGATATAGACATTTCGGAGGACGGTTGGATAAACTGTCTCGATTTTACCACCGGTAGGGTATTTCAGTACGACGAGGACTGCAATCTCCTTTTTATTACAGGAGCCATAGCAAAGCAGACCGGTGGTTTCGACCATGCTACGGCTGTGGAATCTTTTGATGACAGGCTCTACGTTCTCGATTCCTCAAAGGATACGGTGACGGTATTTAGAGAGACCTCCTTCGGCAAGGTTGTACACAAGGCTGCGGCTCTGTATAACGCAGGATATTACGAGGAGGCTCTTGGCCCGTGGGAGGAGGTCCTTGCAAGGGATGGGAACTATCTCCGGGCTTACGTTGGTGTGGCTTCTGCACTTCTTAGAAATGGCGATTACAAGGGAGCCATGAAGTATGCAAAGCTTGCGGATGCAGGAGATATATATAACAAAGCCTTCGAGGGCTGGCGCAGGGAGTTTCTGAGAGAACACTTCACGGCTTTTTCATTTGCGGCTGTACTTCTCGTTGCGGTTCTAATAGCATGGGGAAGGTACAGGAGAAAACGGAGAGCTTTGGCAAATACCGCAGAAAAGGAGGAAGAGCGGCAATGATGGATCTTACGCAGCGGCAGTGGGTAAAGCATACGGTGATGCATCCCTTAGAGGGCTTTGAGGATATACGCTGGAAGAAGTCCGGTTCACTTAAAATAGCCCTGCTAATTGTATTTCTGCTCTTTTTTGGTCAAATAGCCTATGGAAGACTTTACGGCTTCCAGTTCTATATGTCTTACGACAAGACCTTCAATATCATACCATATATCATGCGTAGCTTCATATTCTTCGGTGCATGGGTCGTAGGAAACTGGGCTGTGTGTACTCTCCTTGACGGTGAGGGTACCCTCAGGAATATATGTATATACAGCGCTTATGCACTGATACCATATGTGGCACAGCTCTACATAAATGTTGTGCTGTCCCATATACTCATACGCGACGAAGCTGTATTCATGCAGATAATAGAGCTCATCGGCACCTGCTGGACAGTGCTGCTGCTGTTTTCGGCGATAAAGACCGCTCATCAGTATTCTTTTGGCAAGACTGTGTTGGCTGTGCTGCTGACCATAGCGGCTATGTTCATAATGCTTTTTCTGCTAGTACTCTTCATGTCGCTGATACAGCAGGTATATATATTCATATCCACCGTTTACACCGAGCTCTCCTACAGGGCAAGGGTCTGAAAGGCGGCGCCTATGGGAACAAGTTTAAAACGATTGCTGCTATGTCTTCTAGCTGTCGCGTCAATGACTGTCTCAGGCAGCGTTTATGCTGACGGTGAGGATAATACTGCCGATAAAGTGACTGCGGCTGAGACTGCCACAGGGGATGATTCAGAAGCTTCAAAGCGCTCTGAGACCGTGGAAAAGGCGGAGCTTTCAGCAGCTGATGCTGAGAAATATCTCAAAAAGATAGGCTCCTGCGACGGTTATGACGTATACTTCAAAAGTAGCGATTACGACGATATTATGTGGGAATCAGTCGGTGGAAAACCAGAGAGCAAAAAGGACTATACCCTCGAGCAACAGCTCATCGCTGACAAGATAAGCGAACTGAAAAAGCTAGGAGAGCTGGTCATCATCAACAGTAGGAGCGGAAAGGCTGCTTCTTTCAATAAGGGTAGCAACTGCGATGAGGGAAGGCTCTATGTTAGCGAGGCAGGCAGATACTTTCTCATTATTGACAAGGATTACAGCAGGGTCATAAGGCTCAGGGAGATAGTCTCATCCCTTGACAGTAGCTATGCTTTTATATCTGCTGACGGTAAAACTTTGGAGCTTCTTGACAGGGAAATGAAGAGCACGGATAAGAGCTTTTCATACAGCGGCACAGAGGACGGAAAAAGAGTGTATAAGTCCTCTGACGGCAACTTTGCATGGCTTACTGCCGATGGTAGACACTATCTCGGTACTTACCGGTATGGCGCAGAAAGCGGTAGCCTGCGAATGATAGTTGATGACAGGAATGCCTCTTTCGGCATCGAAAACAAGGAAAATGGCTATATATGGTGGTCTTCACCGCTTGAAGCAGCGCAGGACAGACTTGCCACGGGACTTGTCGCTGACGAGCTCCGTTCCTCGAATATGCTCCGCTACGGCATACCCATGAGCCGCTCCGGCAATAATATACTCCGTTCGGCTAACGAGAAGGACTGTAACCTTACAGTCAGCGATATCGAAAACGGTATCCGTGTAGTCTACGATTATACCGAAGCTGGCTTTACTGTGCCTGTAGAGTACACCATAGAGGATGACCACTTCAGGGCGAGCGTGAGGGTTTCGGAAATAGTGGAAAGCGACCCTGCAAACATAGCTACCGAAATGACGGTTCTCGGTAGCTTCGGGGCAGCCTCTGATAGAGAGGAAGGATATTTTGTTATCCCTGACGGCTGCGGAGCACTTGTACGCTTTAACAACAAGCGTTGCTTCCAGAACAATATATATCAGCAGCGTGTATACGGAAATGACGTTACCGCTGTTCCTCAGAACATGGGAGCAGTTACTGAGCAGATATACTTGCCGGTATACGGGATAGTCAGGGAGGACAATGCCCTCCTTGCAGTTGCAGCTAAGGGAGATTCAAACGCCTATCTCACCGCAAACGTTTCGGGGCAGTCGAAGAGCAGCTATAATATATGCAGTTTTACTTTCATACTTCGGGGCACCGACAGCTTCTATATGTCAGGAAACAGTCATGACAAGTACACGGTTTTTGAGAGCGGCAGCATAAGATCAGACGACATTGAAATGCTGTACTATCCGTTATATGGAAAAGATGCGGACTATACCGGCATAGCCACTCGCTACAGGCAGTATCTTACTGAGGAGAAGGGCGTTACTGTGAAGAGCAGAGGTGATAGTGCTTCCGTATACATTGACCTCTACGGCGGGACCATGAAGAAAAAGCCTCTCTTTGGTATACCTTTGTCCATGAAGACCTCAATTACCTCATACGGGCAGGCAGCTGAGATAATTAGCAGCCTAAGGAACAGTGGAGTGGAGGATATGGTCGTTTCCTACAACAACTGGACAGGTGACGGCATAAAAAACAAGGTGGATACAGGAGCAAAGCCCTCCCGAAAGCTCGGAGGCAGAAGGGAGTTCAGAGACCTGACAGACCTTTTGGACGAATGTGGCTATAGCTTATATCCAGTGTCTGACAATAGGGACTTCCGTTCGGGAAACGGCTACTTTTCATTTACTGATACGGCAGTGAGAATATCAGGCTCATATTCTCGAATAGTAAGCTATGACAGGGCTTATGGCATACCGGACGGCTTCCGAAAAAACCTATCCCTGCTGTCTCCGGGATGCTATGGAGAGGTGTTGGGAGGTATCGCGGAGAGCTACTCAAAGGCAGGACTCAGCGGAGTTTCTCTTGCAAGCCTTACCACTTCACTTTACGGGGACTACGGCAAAAAGAAGATATCAAGAGCCGGAGCCGAAAAACTTATTGAAGATGGGTGCGCGGCTGTGAACGAAAGCCTTGAAGGTGGCATACTTGCAGACGGAGCCAATGCTTATGCTCTGCCTTATGTGAGTCATATTACCGGAGTGCCGCTGTCTTCTAGCAGGTTCGACCTCTTTGACGAGGATATACCCTTCTATCAGATCGTGATGCACGGAGTTATACCCTATTCCACGGAGGCTGTAAATGGCAGCCCCGACCCGGAGATGCTGCTGCTCATGGCGGCTGCCACCGGAAGCAGTCCAAGTTACGATATGATATACGAGGAGACTAGTGTACTTAAGGACACGGAGCTTGACAAGCTTTACTATGCGAACTACAGGTACAATACCAGCAAGGCTGCTGAGCAGTATGCTCTACTGGAGCCTCTGCTCAGCGAGGTCTCGGACAGCTTCATCACCGGCTACCGCAGAGACGAAGACATAATAACGACAATATATTCAAATGGTATAAGGGTCGTGACAGACCTTGAAGGCAGGACTGTGCAATGGGACGGTGGAAAGATCTCATTGGACACGCAATCATAGAAAGGAGGAGAGAGGGTTGAGCACAGAGTCTGAAAAAAACGGCGGGAAACGGAAGATAATGTCGTATCAGCGCAGAAAATCACTTTATGGCTACGGCTTTATCGGGATGTGGCTCATCGGAACTGTCCTTTTCTTCCTCATACCTCTCGGCAAGTCGCTGTGGTACTCCTTCTGCGACGTATCAGTGGACCCCGGAGCTCTCCGTACGGAGTTCACAGGTATACAGAACTATCTGAACGTACTCAATGAGGACCCGTACTATACAGAGTACCTCGGCAGCGTGTTGCTGGAGACATTGTGGAAGACACCGCTCATACTGATATTCTCACTTTTCATAGCGGTGCTGCTTAATCAGAAGTTCAGGGGTAGGACACTTGCAAGAGCTGTATTCTTCCTGCCGGTGATAATCGCTACGGGTCCAGTTTTCAGAGTAATCAGCGGAGATATGAGCTCCACGGGAAACACCGGTGCGGAACAGTTCTCCACTATGTTCTCGGCTGACCTTGTGGGAGATCTGATGCAGTTCCTCGGCATATACGGTATGAGCGACAGCATGAGCAGTTTCATAAAGACCGTTGCGGACAATATTTTCGGCATAGTCTGGAATTCTGGCATACAGATAATACTCTTCCTAGCGGCTTTGCAGAATATCCCTGCTTCTGCAAGAGAAGCGGCTATGATGGAGGGTGCTACTTCATGGGAATACTTCTGGAAAATAACTTTCCCATACGTGAGTCCATTCATACTTGCAAATCTTATCTTTACGGTGATAGATTCCTTCACGAATCCAATGAACAGCGTAATGAACCGTATCTCTACTATGAGGAGTCAGTTCGACTTCGGTGAGGCTTCAGCTATGGCGTGGATATACTTTTCGGTGGCCATAACCGCTATAGGCATTGTGACCGCTCTGATAAACAGATCAATATACTATGAGAACGAATGAGGAGGTGCGGAAAATGACGGACAGAACGGCTGCACCCGAAAAAAGAACGCTGCGAGAGGAAAAACGCAGGCGCATGAACAAGGCTTCCGCAGAAGACAGGGAGTACCTTCGACGCAGAGCCTTTGCAGATAAGCTGATGCCATTTTTCAGAGCAGTGATACTTATCGGTCTTGGTTTTGTCATCATGTATCCGCTGCTGTATATGATAAGCTGTGCTTTCAGGGAAAGGGCGGATATGAGCGACCCTACGGTAATGTGGATACCACGGCATTACACCCTTAAGGTGATAAGGGAGACTATGGAGGCTATGGACTACTGGGAGACCATGTGGAACACCCTCGTGCTAAATATAGGCTGCTCTGTAGTGCAGGTATTCTCATGTGCGTTGACCGGCTACGGCTTTGCAAGGTTCAATTTCAAAGGCAGGAAGCTGCTTTTCGGCATAGTAATAATGATGATACTCGTGCCGGCTCAGGTCATATCCCTGCCGCTGTATACTCAGTTCAGATACTTTGGCATAAATGGACTGTTCTCACTGAACCTCATCGACAGCAGGCTGACCATGTATCTGCCTGCCATGACAGCAAACGGCATACGTGCAGGCCTTATGATTTATATTTTCAGACAGTTTTTCAGAGGTATGCCGAGAGAGTTGGAGGACGCCGCATATATCGATGGCTGCGGTCCCCTTAGGACATTTGTGAGCGTTATGCTGCCTAATGCCTCGGCGGCTCTGCTGACGGTGTTCCTCTTTTCCGTGGTGTGGTACTGGAACGATTATTACGTAAGCAGTACTTTCTTCACCAATACAAAGACAATAGCCCTTATGCTGACCAATATCGATAACGAGCTGAAGCTCAACCTTTTCAATGACCCTACGGTACAAATAAGCCCGAGGGATCAGATAGTATGGAAGGAAGCAGGCTGTCTGCTTTCCATAGCTCCTGTACTGCTGATGTATGTATTCATGCAGAAGCATTTTACGGAAGGCATTGAGCGCTCTGGAATAGTCGGCTAATAATATCCGCCCATGTTTTTGTGGGCGGATTTTTTTGAGGAAACGAAAATATTTCAGCAAGCTTTCGGGGTGATATTGACAACAGACTATAAAGGGCGTATAATTGTAGTATATTGATTACCCGGAGTAAAAAAATGAAAAAGATAATTGGATCTGTAGTGGTTTTCCTGAGAGCTATGCCGCACTTTCTTGTGTTCGAGCTTATATTTAAGCTCCTGTTGCTGGCTTTGGGTACTCCTGTTCTTGCACTCCTGCTCAAGCTCACCATGAAGCTTTCGGGAGTTACCTATCTGAACGATGAAAACCTATTTGTATACCTAAGGCATCCCTCGACACTTGTCGTTATCATCATGATGCTTTTTGCCTATGCCTTTTTCTCCTTCGTGGAGCTTTCTGCGCTCATAGCCTGTTTCTCATGCTTCAGCAAAAAGCAGAGGATACGTTCCGCAGGTATGTTCCGGGTTGGACTGAGAGCATTCCGGAAGGCGTTCAGCGGAAAGGGAAGGCTGTCCTTTTTTGCGTATATGGCTATCATGCCACTCGCACAGTTCTCGCTGTCGTCGGGTATGTTCATGGCGCCCCTCATGCCGGTGCTGAGGAGGATATTCTCCGTTATAAACAACGGGGCTTTGGCTGTTGTATGCTACGTGCTGATACAGTTGCTGTTCATTATCCTTATCATAGGAGTTAGTTACAGTCTGCACTATCTTATACTCACCGACAGACCGTTCAGAGATTGCATAAAGAAGAGCAAGGAAAAAATACACGGACAGCGTCGGAAAATGATACTTTCGGCACTGGTGTGGAGCCTCGGCATTGTGGCTTTCATAGGTATCGCAACCTTTGGTTTGAGCTTTATCGCGGTGCTTGTGGTCAAAGGCTTTTCAAAGCCTAATGCGGCTTTCGGAACGGCTCTTAAGATACTGAAATATACATGGAGCGCTTTCGTGGCTGTTTCGGTATTCTTCTCGGCTCCTTCCATAGTATGGCTGCTGACTGAGAAGTTCATGAAGGACGAAACGGAAGAGAAGCTCGTGTTGCCCAACAAAGGATATGAGAAGTTCAGCAGGAAAAAGAGCGCCCTTGTCGTAGCAGGCATAGTTGCTGTCAGCTCGGTGATGAACATATCCTACCTGAGAGCACTGACAAGGGGAAATGTAAGCCTTAACGTTGGTATAATAACTCGTACACAGGTTACAGCGCACAGAGGCTTTTCGAGAGTGGCTCCCGAAAATACCATACCTGCCTTCAAGGCGGCTATGGACTGCGGAGCAGACTACATAGAGCTTGATGTTCAGCTTACGGCTGACGATCAGCTAGTGGTAATACACGACGATAAGCTCGACCGCACTACTAACGGCAGGGGACTTGTTATAAATCGCACATACGAGCAGCTTAAAGTGCTGTCCGCAGGCTCGTGGTTTGGCAGCGACGGAGAGTTTGACGACGCTGAGATACCGCTGTTCAGGGACGTGCTTGAATTGGTGGGCAAGGACATAATGCTGAATATTGAGATAAAGAAATCCGGAGATCCAAAAAAGACGGCTGAGAAGGCTGTGGAGCTTATAGAGGAGTACGGCATAGTCAATTCCTGCTATGTAACCTCCTTCTC
>NZ_JAGCFH010000203.1 GCF_017650195.1 Ruminococcus sp.
AGTGCCTTGAGTATAATCTTTGCGCCTGTCTTTTCGTCGCCTTCAAGTGTAGGAACGAGCTTATTAACTGCCGGCATTGCGTTTACAAATGCTGTACCGCCGCCTGCTACGATACCCTCATCAACTGCTGCCTTTGTAGCTGCAAGAGCGTCCTCGATACGGAGCTTCTTCTCCTTCATCTCGATTTCTGTAGCTGCGCCGACCTTGATAACTGCTACGCCGCCTGCAAGCTTTGCCAGTCTCTCCTGGAGTTTCTCACGGTCGAAGTCGGAAGTGGTCTTCTCAATAGCGTTTCTAATCTGGGCAACTCTTGACTTGATAGCCTTCTTGTCGCCTGCGCCGTCTACGATGATAGTATTCTCCTTCTGGATTACTACCTGCTTTGCCTGACCGAGCTGCTCAATAGTTGTCTCATTGAGTTCAAGACCAAGCTCTGAGGAAATTACCTCGCCACCTGTGAGCACTGCGATATCCTTGAGCATTTCCTTACGTCTGTCGCCAAAGCCGGGAGCTTTTACTGCAGCAACCTTGAATGTGCCTCTCAGGTTGTTGAGTATGATAGTTGTAAGAGCCTCGCCCTCTACATCCTCAGCAACTATAACAAGCTTCTTGCCCATTTTTACAATCTGCTCAAGAAGAGGAAGTATCTCCTGTATAGATGAAATCTTCTTGTCTGTGATAAGAATGAAAGCGTCGTCGTAAACTGCTTCCATTTTATCTGTATCTGTTACCATATAGGGTGAGATGTAGCCTCTGTCGAACTGCATACCCTCTACTACCTCACTGTAAGTCTCAGCTGTCTTGCTCTCCTCGATAGTGATAACGCCGTCAGATGTTACCTTCTCCATAGCCTCTGCAATGAGCTTACCAACGTTCTCGTCAGCAGATGATACTGTACCTACTCTTGCTATATCCTCTGAACCTGTTACAGCCTTTGAGTTGTCTACGATAGCCTTTACAGCTACGTCAACTGCCTTTGCAATACCCTTCTTAAGTACCATTGGGTTTGCGCCTGCTGCGATATTCTTCATACCCTCGCGAACGATAGTCTGTGCGAGAAGTGTTGCTGTTGTAGTACCGTCGCCTGCTGCGTCGTTTGTCTTTGTAGCAACTTCCTTTACGAGCTGTGCGCCCATATTCTCGAAAGCATCCTCAAGCTCAATATCCTTTGCAATGGTGACACCATCGTTTGTGATAAGGGGAGCGCCGAACTTCTTGTCAAGAACTACGTTTCTGCCCTTTGGTCCCATTGTTATCCTTACTGTATCAGCAAGCTTGTCGATACCTGCCTGAAGTGCCTTTCTTGCTTCTTCGCCGTACTTTATATCCTTAGCCATAATTATCTACTCCTTTAGTTTAATTCTTAATTCGTAATGCGTAATTAAATATGTTCACTTACGTTCACGAATCAAATGTTTAAATTTATCGTCGTAAGGCGACGACCTTAATTATGAATTACAAATTACGCATTATTTAACTGTTGCGAGGATGTCTTCCATTTTTACGATGATGTACTCTTCGCCCTCAAGCTTAACATTTGTGCCTGAATACTTAGAAATAAGCACCTTGTCGCCCTTCTTTACTTCCATTTTTACATCTGATGTTCCCGGACCTACCTCAATGACAACTGCTACCTCAGGCTTTTCCTTTGCTGAGCCCGAAAGGATTATACCGCTCTTTGTGGTCTCCTCTGCTTCTGCCATTTTAACGACAACTCTGTCCTGTAAGGGTTTGATAGTCATAATATATACCTCCTGATCAATTATAAGCAATTCAAGTTTAGCACTCTTTCTATTCGAGTGCTAATTATATTTTACCACCTTTTTACAATAAATCAAGCCTTTTCTGCAAGCTTTCACAATTTTTGGCGCTATGTACAAATCTGATATGCTTTAGTGAATATTTATGTGCTGTAAGCTGAGCTTTCCACGGTTTTATCCCCGAATTCCCATATCAGCATTACTGTCATTAGTATCAGCATTGCCGACGGCACAGTCCTTTCCGAACCGTATTCCCCTGCCAATATGACAGCTGCCTCTACCGCCTCATCTTTTATGAAAAATGGTAGCAAGATTCTGCATATCCAGCTGCTCAAGAAAGCTGCCGCTGTTCTAGTTATTACAAGTGGTCTCAGCGAGAGCTTCCCTGCGTTCAGCGCTGACAACTGAAACAGCACGCAGAGTCCACCGAATGATACTGCGCCACTTATGAAGGGCAGCAGTAGTAATTCGCCTCTAGGAAGTCCTTCCACGTTGGTTATATCTATCAGCGCGGCGACCCCTGCCTCAACGCAGCTTTTATCGAGGCATAGGAGCTTCGCAGGTATCTCCACTGCTGCTGCTATGGCGCCTGTACTCACAAGGAAATTGGTCAGCACCGAAAATCCCGTTATCATTATACATATATCCGCCATTGCTCTACCACTATGTAAGACGCAGTCAGTCAGCATATCAGCCGATATACTGACTCTGCGGATAGAGTGTGACTTCGAATCAGCTACCTTCCTCAACGGCACTGACATAATAAATGCAATGATAATATTTGCAGACACCGACGAAAGCAGTATCAGCTTCCCGGCGACGACGGAATGAAAAAGCTGACGGGCTATGCATCCATATACAAAAGCGGGACCTGCGCCAAAACAAAGCCCTGAAAGCAGTTCAGTCCTCTTTGGCGTTATCTTGCCAGAAGTACATTCCTCAAACAGCATTTTCATCCCCACCGGATAGCCCGCAACCATACTGAATAAAAATATGGAAAACTCCCCTTTCTCCATACCAAACAGTAACTTGCCGAGGCGTCCCACCCATTCGGGAAGCAGGGCAGTCATTCCGCTCCGGACTATCAGCGAGGAAACTATCATCATCGCAAAAAGCGACGGTACGACCACGCTGATACAGCGCTGAATGCTTCCCGTCACCGCCGCGGCTACTGCCGCGGTGTCAGTGATACAAACACAGAAAAAAACGGCTGTAATTGATATTTTAATGGTTGTAGCTACTTTTGCAACGTATTCTCTCATAATCATCCCCCCGTAAATCATATTATTGGAAGTGATAAAATATACGGGAGTGACGCTTATGTTTGAATGGCTCGGGGAGCTGACCCGGCAGACGCTCTGCCTCGATACGGATATCCATATATCAGACAGGAACGAGCTGATAATAGAAAACTGCCGCAGGATCGAGGAGTGCAACGAGGTCTTCATGCGCTTTTTGGCAGGCGGTATTTACGTGAATATTCATGGAAGCGGCCTTAAAGCTTACGATTTCAGGACGGGCGGACTTATTGTGCGCGGTTGCATAGATCGGTTGGAATTTGAGGAAAGGAGAGTAAAGCATGGGACTTAGAATAAGGCGGTATGTGAGGATAAATGCCAGGGGAAGAGAGCTGAATAAATTCCTGAATACAATGCACATCAGGAATATAGAATGCCGTGGGCAGTACTGTCGCAGCGGCACCCTTTACGGAGATTTTCTGCGCCGGGATATGGAAAAAATAAGATGTGCTGCGGATGAGTGCGGTATCGAGCTGAAAACAGCTTCTTATGACAGTGTACTTGAACGGCTTTCACGGTATCGCCATAGGGTAGGCCTTTTAATAGGAACCTGCCTTGCTTTATTCACAGCCTTGTATTTCTCCCAGGTAATTGTTACTGTGGAGATACATGGCAATTCCGCAGTGCGAGACGATATCATTCTCGCTGCCCTTGAAGAGCTCGGCATAAAATCCGGTGCTCACCTCAGTAAGGTGGATCTACACAGTTGCGAGAGCAGGCTTCCCTTCATGGTGGAGGGTATCGCATGGGCAGGTATGCACCGCACAGGTAGCCGGGTCGTAGTGCAGATACGGGAGGAAGCTGCGAAACCACAAAAGGTCTCAGGAAGGGTCCCCTGCAATATAATATCAAACCGGGACGCCGAGATCACCTCGGTGCTGGTGCGCTGCGGCACTCTTATGCATATTATCGGCGACTACGTACCAAAAGGGACACTCCTTATCAGCGGCGTTACGGAATACGAGAGCAAAAGGGTCGAGGTTCTGCACGCTATGGGCGAGATACGAGGAGTATACAACGATAACGTTAGCTTTTCCGCAGCCTTCCGGAGCGAGGAATACTCCCCAACCGGCAGGAGCGATACTCAGCGCACTCTTCGCCTTTTCAGTCTCGATATTCCTCTGTACTTCAAAAGGAACAAATACATAAAATCCCTCTCCTCCTGCTCAGAAAAGCCGCTTATACTGTTCGGGAAGGAGTTGCCTGTGAGTCTGCGCTGCAGAGTCATCGAAGAGACCGCCTGCACGGAAAGGGTCCGCACTGCCGAAGAGCTAAAGGAAAAGCTCATGGAAAGAGTATATCTCTACGAAAAAAACTTTCTCGGCGATGATATCAGGATCATAAGCAGGAGAATAGTCTCTTCTGAAACTGAGGATTCCCTAACACTCAGCGTTTCCTACATGCTGGAGGGAAATATCGGCGAGCAGAGGGAGATATTCATAAAGTAGCTGCAAGGCATTACACACAAATCACCTGACGTTTTTTTGTTAAATCTTACAAAGTGACAAAAACTTAAATGTATGTTATAA
>NZ_JAGCFH010000204.1 GCF_017650195.1 Ruminococcus sp.
TCATTGAAAAGGGCACAGACATTATCAGAAGTCATGCATGTGATTTTATCGAAAAACGTCTTTCACCTGAAAATCCTGAAAATGATGGTAAACAAACTCCAATGAAAGGACATCCGGTTTTTATCGCTCAACACGCAACAGCTTGCTGCTGCCGCAGCTGCATTGAAAAATGGCATAACATTCCTTCCGGTAAAGTTCTAACAAAAGATGAACAGGAGTATATAGTTGATGTGATTATGGAATGGATTAAAAAGTCTATATAATTTAAAAGTGCCTCCCGCAGGAGGCACAGATTGAAAAACTATTTGCATTCTGTACATATATATTCAGGGACTGTACGGTCATTGATAACCGATTCATACAACCTCCATCCACCAGCAAGGTTATAGCAGTCGTAGCCATTTCCACTTAGTATACGGCAGGCTATATAGCTGCGTAATCCGCTGTGGCAATGAACATATACAGGCTTGTCCTTAGGCAGTTTGTCAAGATTGTCACGCAAAGTATCTAGAGGGATATTGATAAATCCATCTATCATTCCCCGAGCAATTTCAGTCTTTGTACGTACATCAAGTAGAGTGACGCTTCCGTCTCTAGGAAGCTTCTCAACATCATGCCAGAAAAACTGCTTCACTGTACCGTTTATGACGTTCTCAGCCAAAAAACCAGTCATATTTACAGGATCTTTAGCACTTCCGAAAGGCGGAGCATAACAGAGTTCAAGCTCTTTCAGATCGGTGACTTCTGCACCGAAACGGATTGCTGTCGCAAACACGTCCATACGCTTGTCAACACCGTCAAAGCCAACTATCTGAGCTCCCAGCAGCTTCCTGGTATTCTTGTCCCACAGAACCTTTACTGACATATTCGTTGCATTGGGATAATATGAAGCATGAGAAGCTGAAAAAACGTATGCCTTGTCATAGTTGATGTTCTCGGCAGCTGCACGTTTCTCATTCAGACCAGTAGTCGCAACTGTCATATCAAACAGTTTCAGTATAGCTGAACCCTGTGTTCCCTTGTATTCTGAAAAAATACCAGCTATATTGTCCGCTGCGATACGTCCCTGTTTGTTGGCAGGACCCGCAAGCGGTATAAATGCAGATGTGCCTGTTAAAAACTCACTGACCTCGATTGCATCACCAACTGCGTAAATATCTGGATAGTTTGTCTGCATACGGCTGTTTACTATGATACTGCCGCGGCTGTTTAGTTTTATACCGCATTCCTTTGCAAGTGAAGTCTCAGGACGGACTCCCACGGACATTATCACCATATCGGCTTCGATACTTCCCTTTTGCATAATGATTTTCTTATCAGTTATCTCTGTAACACCGCTGTTCAGGAACAGCTTTATTCCTTTGCTCCTGATATATCGGTGAACATCAGCTGCCATATCTGCATCAAGCGATGCGATTAGATGATCTGCAAATTCGACTATTGAAACCTCAATACCTGAGTTTGCAAGATTTTCAGCCATTTCTACACCGATATATCCGCCGCCGACAACGACGGCTTTGTTAGGCTTGTTGTTGGCAACAAAACTTTTGATCTTCATAGTATCGGGAATATTACGAAGAGTAAATACATGTGGGAGATCAATGCCGCTTATTTTCGGACGAATGGGTTCAGCTCCGGGAGAGAGTATAAGCTTGTCAAAAGTCTCCTCATATTCCTTGCCTGTATCAATATCGCGCACGATGGCTGTATGGGATTCAGGCAGTATTTTCACAGCTTCGTTTTTAACACGCACATCAATATTGAAGCGCTTGCGGAAGCTTTCGGGAGTCTGCAATGTCAGCATATTCCTGTCGGTTATTTCTCCGCCTATAAAGTACGGCAGACCACAGTTTGCAAAAGAAATATAGTCGCCTCGTTCGAGAATGATTATCTCATCGTTTTCTTTTAATCTTCTAAGTCTTGCGGCTGCTGAAGCTCCTCCTGCAACGCCGCCAATAATAATAGTTTTCATTTTCAACCTCCGAAAGGAAAAATTATGTTTGAAGAAATCTACAGTGAATTATTCCCGTTCTGGGACAAAATATCAGCTGATGACCACAAATATATCTGCGATAATTCTATGATACACAAATACGAAAAAGGTACTAACCTCCACAATGGCAATGATTGCTCGGGAGTGATTTTCGTCTGCAGCGGAAGTCTTCGTGTTTATATCATGTCAGAGGAAGGAAAGGACGTGACTCTGTACCGTCTGCACAAGGGTGATATGTGTATGCTTTCCGCATCCTGCGTTTTGCAGTCAATAACCTTTGAAGTCGTCATTGACGCAGAGGAGAACAGCGAATGCTGTATCATAAGTGGTCATGCTTACAAAGAGGTATCTGAACGCAATCCCGAGATACGGATATTCTCCCTTGAAACAGCTGTTTCACGCTTCTCCGATGTTATGTGGGTAATGCAGCAGATAATGTTTATGAGTCTTGACAAGCGTCTTGCAATATTCTTACATGATGAAGCTCTGCGTATAGGCTCAGACAATATTCAGCTGACACAGGAACAGATAGCGAAATACATTGGCTCTGCCCGTGAAGTTGTGTCACGCATGCTGAAATATTTCTCTAACGAAGGTATAGTTGAAGTCTCACGCAAGGGCATAAGAATACTTGACAAGAAGCGGCTGCGCGACTTAACCCTTTAACATATCAAGTATAGCTGATTTTGGACGTGCTCCGACTGCATGAGCAGTAACCGCTCCATTTTTCATAACTGTAAGCATGGGTATGCTTGAAACTCTGAATGCTGCAGCAAGCTCAGGCTGGTCATCTACATTGACCTTGCCTACTGTGAACTCGCTGTGTTCCTTTGCTATCTCGTCAACAATAGGAGACACCATTCTGCATGGACCGCACCAGTCTGCGTAAAAGTCCAGAAGAACAGGCTTTTCACTCGCTCTTATCTCCGCAAAATTTTCCTTTGTAACATTCAAAACTGCCATTTTAAAACTTCCTTTCTGTTTTATTGTACTTATATTATACTTCATTCTTTAGTGATGGTCTGTGACTTTGTCACGTTCTTAGCCTTGCATATCAGCTGGGTCATTGTACCCATAGGACAGTAAACACACCATGAACGGGGCTTGAAAAATATCATTGTAATCAATCCGAGTATAGTTGATGTTAGCATGATACTGTAAAATCCGAATGCGAACTGTGCGACACCATCTGAGAATAGAGTACCGTGATAAGCCCAGTGCCAAGGAACTTTGAATGTCCACAGCAGCTTTATTTTCTGTCCCAGTGGTCGCTGACCTGCGAATACAAGATAGGTATTCCAAAGCATTATGAAGAACATCGTAAAAAAGAATATTAGAAATCCGTAACGGAAATACTTAGACTTCATAAATTTTGGCATATCCTTTTTCCGTGAAAGTCCGAAATGTCCGCCAAGCATGGAAAAAAGCTGCCCGCGTCCGCAGAATTTGTTGCAGTACGCTTTGTTCCCCCAACCTATAGATATAATAAGAGGAGCAATGAAGCAGATCATGCCAAGCCATGCAAATAGGATGTTCACAAATCCTAGGATAAGGTAAGTCAGTGAGAATATCCACAGATAATCGTACCATTTTTTCTTAGCTTTCATTGTCTACTTCCTCCAGTGATATAACACTTGCGGGACATTCTTTAACGCATTTTCCGCAGCCCACACAGAGCGTTTCATCAATAACTGCGTTTATACCATATGGTACGCTTATAGCTGCCCTCGGACAGACTTTGACGCAGCAGCCGCAGGCTACGCAAAGACTTTTATCAACATTAGCTTTTCGTTTCATCTCATCGCCTCCTGTGTAATAGTATACAGCATTAAGCGATACTTATCTGTGACAAAGTCACATAAAACCAAAACTATATTTATAAAAGAAAGACAGGGAGGATCTTATGTTCAAAAATAAGGTTGCCGTAGTAACAGGCGGCGCAAATGGTATCGGCAAGTGCATAGCTGAGGAATTTCGCAGAAACGGTGCGATAGTCTGCGTTATCGACAAAGCTGAGGGCGACCATTTCATTGGAGACATTTCTAACAAAGTAGTTCTTGAAAAGTTTACGGAACAGGTTATAGCAGAGCACGGACGAATCGACTACCTCATCAATAACGCTCTGCCGCTGATGAAAGGTATCGATGAGTGCAGCTATGAGGAGTTCCAGTACGCTCTCTCTGTGGGAGTAACTGCACCGTTTTATCTGTCAAAGCTTTTCGCTCCTTTCTTCAATAAAGGCGGTAGTATAATCAATATCTCTTCCTCCCGCGATCGCATGAGTCAGCCTCAGACCGAGAGCTATACTGCGGCCAAGGGCGGTATAGCTGCGCTTACCCACGCTCTAGCAATCAGTCTTGCAGGCAAGGTGCAAGTGAACTCAATCTCCCCAGGCTGGATTGATACTTCCTATAAGGTCTACGAAGGGCCTGACGCTTATCAGCAGCCCTGCGGACGTGTAGGAAATCCACTTGATATCGCGAATATGGTGCTGTTTCTCTGCTCCGACAAGGCAGGATTCATCACAGGAGAGAACATCTGCATTGACGGAGGAATGACAAAGCAAATGATCTACCACGGCGATAACGGCTGGGACCTTGAATAATAATAGAAAGCCGTCAGATGACGGCTTATCTATTTCAAAACTTTTTGTTGTACAAGTAGCATTTAACTACGGTAAATAAAGCTTTGTATTGAATAATACTCAACATTTTTTAGTTTCTTCAATAGGTTTGGGATAGGAGAAATAGAACCCCTGCGCCAACTCACATTCAATCTCCTGCAAAAATTCAAGCTGAGACTCTGTTTCAACACCCTCGGCCAATGTATGTATCTCAAGTTCTCTACACATATTTACAATCGCTTTCATTATACGACGATTTTTACCGTTATTATCATCAATATGGCGTAAAAATGCCATATCGAATTTGATCCTGTCTATATCATATTGACCAAGAACATTAAGTGATGAATAACCACTTCCAAAATCATCTATCCAGAGTCGATAACCATTTTCACGGATGCTACAGAGCTGCTTTTTAAAGCTGTCTGTACCTTTTGCTATATCCTGTTCAGTTATCTCCACTATGATGTTGTCTGAATCAATACCATATTTTTCTAATATTTTTCTCAATTTTTCGGGTACATCAACATAGTCAAAATCCTGTGCTGAAATATTAACAGTTACAGGAATAAGGGGTAGTCCTGATTTTTTTCTAACCTCAAACTCCCTACAAACCTGTTCAACCATGTAAAGGTCAAGCTTATAAAGCAGATGATAACGCGAAAGAACCGGAATAAATTCACCTGGAGAAATCATACCACGAAGAGGATCAATCCACCTTGCAAGTGCTTCTATGGCGTAAATCTTCAATGTTTTTGTACAAATTATGGGATGATAGAAAACTCTTATCATTTTCTTTTCCATTGCTTCTTCAAAACTCTCTATGATATGACGTTCCGTCAGCAGCTCTCCATCACGTTCGTCCGAGTAAAATCTGCAGATAACATTCATATCCTTACCAATATCTTTGAGAGCTTGCCTAACATGGTCAAAAGCATTCATCGCCTTGATTTCGGGATTAACTACATAAGCGCCTGCTCGAATGCCTTCTGTAATACCGTAAGCATTTTTCTTAATCTTTTGATTTATAGAATTAATTTTATTTATAACATTTTCATATCCGTAGAATTCATCCATTATAACAAAATGATCTTCCACAGCACGTCCACAGAATGAAGATGGAAATTCCTCCTTAATAGTCTTTGCGATAAGTAACATAAGTGCATCGCCTTTGTCATATCCATATCGATCATTATAAGAACGCATGGATTTTACACCAATATATATCAATACCTGTTGCGTAATACATGCACCAAAACTGTTGAGCTTCTCATCTGCAAACCGACGCATATACTTCAGATTAGGAAGACCTGTCACAGCGTCATTATATTCTGCTTTAGGGTCTTTCTCTTTAAGGCAACTATAAATATGCCTGATACTGTTCTGTATCCTTCTGGTATCGTCAAAATAGAACAGTATCATCTCCGTACCATCTTCCATAAGTTGCCATAGACCAGTACCATGTATCAGTATATAACAGTTCCTCTTTTTGTCAAGAACTCGGAACATTACATCAAGATTGCTGTGTTCTTCAACAAATTTGAGAAAACATACCGAAAGGCTTGCTAAGTCATCGGGATGAACTAATTCAGCAACATTATTTTGGATGCTATCTCTGTCAATTTCTGTCATATTGCAAAAACTGTCGCTCACAAGTTCTATTTTGATTTTTCCATTATTATATGAAAGAAGAATCTGTGGTATTGCCATTCCTTCAAAAACATTACGTTCTTTCTCTGAAATCATCTTACATATCCTCCGTTATTCTATACCTAATTTATCATTTTGATAGCAAAACTAATCAGCTATTTACAGGTTGTAAGCTCCCCATTGTTTTTGCAATATTCTTTATCAAGATATAGCTTGTTATCTGCACGCTGTATACAATTTGAAAAAGTGTCCTGATTGCCAAGAAATTCATCATATCCTATACCTATTGACAAAATATATGGTTTATTTTCGTTTTTACAATTATTTCGGATACTTTCTCTTATTTCTTTTATAAGTGTATTTACTTCGTCTTCATTTACAGGATATACAATCAACACAAACTCATCACCGCCATAACGTCCGAGAAACATAGGGAAACTTTGGTTACGAAGTGTTACTGTCAATGATTTAGCTACTATCAGCAAAGCATTATCACCTTCAGCATGGCCATAAGTATCATTGATCATTTTGAAATCATTTATATCAATCATTATGACAAATGTTTTTCTATCGTCTATTTTCAAGTTTGAATTTTGTGATACATATCGTGTAAGCTGACCTCTGTTATTCAATTTTGTAAGAGGATCTAAAGATATCTGAGACTCCATAAATTGAATATAATAAATAATCATAAGTATCATACAGCTAAAGCAAAAAATCGGAAGCCGTGGCATCAATATCATTTGCATCAAACCGCCTGCCAGAACCATAATAGGGAAAAAGCCTATATAAAGGTGATTTTTCTTTTCTATCGGATCTTTTTCCGTTATGGCTTTCTTTATAGCATATATGATAACAACTATAATATAAATGTAAGGAATGCTTACGAGATATGCATCATACAAATTTGTGTTTTTTAAGTTCTCGTCTAAAAGAAGATTAGGAGCCAATATATATGTTATAATAACACCTATAACGGAAACAATAAATGGTATGAAGATTATAATTTTAGTACTTCGTTTGTCCCTAATTGGAATCTGTTCCACTGCCATTGCATACATCAGCCACCTTGATGTAATTGCAGTCATAATGATAAAATTTATAAAATTTGTTGTCAAGACCGTAAATCTATTTACTGGAAAAACTCCAGAATCTACACCGGACCATATTGCATCTGATAAAAAATATAACATAAAAGCGATAAGAGCATCATCATATTTCAACTGTTTTTCCTGCTTATCAATGCTTAACCGGTCATGTGCCAACATTATACCAAAAACGATGCAGCTAACTATATTTGACGCAGAATAATAAATAAAATATTCTGACATATTCATCACTCCCATCTCTAATTTATTTTACCATTAATATATTGGTGATTCAATGCTTTCAAATAAAAGTTTACAAAGCATATGAAAAAACTGGCAATTTCTACAAAGCGCATATATATGTTTTGTCATTTAAAATAAAGAGTGAATTGAATCTTATTTTGATAAATTTTATATATTGATATGTTACTGTTTCTTTATATGCGATTTCTGTTCGTCAGGTAAGAGGTTTGCTTACAGCTTTCTTCAGATTCTGGCTCACGGCTGACACCCTTGTTGTTCAGCTACATACTTCCCACTACCTAAGCGTGTTCGGGTCCTTCACCCGTTGGATTGTGCCCATGTCGGTCAAAATCGAGTAGGAGGCGGCATTTAAGCCGCCGACCTCTCACACCACCGCACCTACGGTTCCGTATGCGGCGGTTCAATCAACTTAACAAGTAACACATCTTTCGGTGTAGTAATCTAACATTGAGGCTAATCCAAATCGGGTTAGTCTCTCTTTATTAATTGCAAAGCTTAGTACCATTCTCTGACATACATATGCAACACGATTGCCTGCATATGCTGTTACCATTGCAGCGCCTTTGTCAGTACCAAGTTTTAACAGGTTTTTCGCTCTGTTTTGAGGTGTTTTCCAGAATTTCCATATGCACATTCTCATACGTGTACGTATTCTTGCATCGAGTTTCTCACAAAGCTTCTTCATGCTACCTATTTTAAAGTAGTTTATCCATCCTCTTATCAGCTGATTCAGCTTCATTACTTTGTAGCTGTTGCTTACTCCCCAACTGCGGCGAGTTAGTACGCAACATCCTCATATGCCTGACGGTGCATTTCAAAGTCCTGCGTCAGTGTTTCCTGCGAGATTGTTTCGGGACGAAGCAGGAAGAACCAAGCCGCACCGCCCGCAATAGCCAGAATGATTAATACGATAAGAAATTTTTTCATAGATACCAGTCCTTTCGTTTTTTCTGGTTATAGCACAGAAAAACGCAGCCTGGTAAATAATGTGGTGAAATATGCTCTTTTTGTGGTGAAATGATAAACGCCTCCTCATTTTGCAGTGAATGCGAAAAAAGGATATGCCCTCATAACGCATAGGGCATATCCTTTCCTTTAGGAAGTCTGGCTTCCTTCATATCGTTATACTGTCCTTCAGTAGTGTTCATTCCGTGTGCATATTGCCTTTTTCTCTGAAAACGAGACTACAAAATGCGGTTGCTCATATAAGTAGCAGAGAAATAAAGACTCAGTAATTCATTCCTCAGGCTGTGCAGAAGCATATTCCATGGCGTGTCTGAGCCTTGCTTCAAACATTTGAGCAGGTACAAGTGCTATCCCCTCTTTGTCATCGGTAAGGACGATGAGTCTTTGACCGCCTGTAAGTCCGAATCTCTCGCGAACTTCCTTCGGTATCACAAGCTGTCCACGCTCGTTTATTGCAACACTGCCCCAGATATTCTTGCCCTTTGGCGGAGGCGGCATCATTGTCTTTCCATCAGGTGTTGCAGTGCTCAACAGGCTATCTATCGTTACGCCATATACATCCGCAAGACGTTTGCATTTTTTAATATCGGGTACTGTTGCACCGCTTTCCCATTTTGCGTAAGCTTGTCTGGA